>NZ_MUFJ01000014.1:0-84032 GCF_001996245.1 Salinivibrio sp. MA607
TAATTACATATAACAAGACAGAGGTTTTTTCTCGTTTCCACGCTCCCGCGTGGGAAAGAGTTAATAAACATGGCTTATCTAACACTTTGGACAATAGCGCACGAAAACCAAAACAGCCCTTGATAGACTAATCCCAAATCTGCCAACTCAATGGCGTGTTAGATGCCGACAACTGACTGGCGGTCGCATGGCAAACACGGGATGGTTACCCTGTTTATCGGCCAGRTACACGCAAAAGCGTGCGCGTTTATCTGTGAAAGATGCACACTTTCGCAGAATGGATGATTAAAAGAGCTTATTAGTCATATAGTTATAAAGTTGTGCATGGGGATAGTGTTAATGCTGGAACAGAGATCGACGACGTGCCCACTATCGCGCAAAGAGATATTCATGATAAGCGATAAACCTATATATTTCAGTTGTTTAGATGAATAATAGTGCGTATAACGGTTTTGGAAATCGCGTATGCGCAATATACGATGTTATAACACAGGAACAACTCCAACTCCTTGCTCAAAACGGTTAACTGAACTATAATTTGTACGTTATTTTGTACCATTTTTGGAGTTCAATATGAGTCGTATTCATTTCGATCAAGATATTCAGCCGTTATCTGAATTTCGTGCAGGTGTAGCTTCTTACATCAAACAAATCAATGAGACTCGCCGTCCATTGGTCATCACACAGCATGGCAAAGGTGTAGCTGTTGTTCTCGATGTTGCAGAGTATGAAGCAATGCAAGAGAAGATCGAGTTACTGGAAGAAATGCGTACAGCTGAAGCTCAATTAGCTTCAGGCCTTGGTGTTTCAAATGATGATGCTCGTGCTCAAGTACTGGGGCGCATTAAGAAATGAAAGTAGTTTGGTCTCCATTAGCGCTTCAGAAATTAGGCGATGCAGCGGAATTTATTTCTTTAGATAATCCACCTGCGGCGGAAAAGTGGGTAAACGAAGTTTTTGACAAAACTGAACTACTTGGAAGTATGCCTGAAATGGGGCGCTTTGTTCCTGAAATGCCCAATACTAATAACTATCGTGAAATAATTTTTGGTCACTATCGTATTATCTATAGCTTAAGCCATGAGATCCGCGTACTAACAGTTCGTAATTGTCGTCAAATGTTGTCGGAAGATGACGTGTAAAACTGTGTTATAACGAGTATGTCGTCAATCACTAAATTTTGGCGAGTTTTTCGTCCCATATCACGCTGTCTCTATGCATCGAATTTAAGATCCCCACCATATTGCGTACAAAGAGGCGTTGTAGATCAAAGAACTGAGTCTATCGATGCACCTCTGTCGACTGACACAACTGCATCCAAGCCTCGGCGGTGCGTGAGACATAACGCTCGCCGTGCCAGACTAACCCGAGTTGCCATTCAATCGCCGGGCTTATTGGTTTCACCAGCAATAACTCACTGTCTTCCAAGCTGGCGCTGAGGCGCTGGCACAAGGGCGCGGGTAAGAACGCCACCCCAGAACCACTTTTCACCAAGGCGGCTAAAAAATCCCACTGACTGCTACGCGCGGCAATGGTGGGCTGATAACCATGCTCTTCACAGCGGGCAATAATCCGATCGCTTAAGGTAAATTCAGCGCTATACAGATAAAACGGCTCGTCTTTGACTGCCTGCCACGTCAGGCTTTTTTGCGCACGCCACGCGGCTTGGTTAGGCAGCACTGCATAGATGGGGTGAGTTTGTAAAGGTAAGCTTTGCAAGCACTCAGGCTGGGTGTCGGTGAGCATAGTGATTGCCACATCAATCTCGCCATTGATTAGCGCTTGTTCGGTGCGCCGCCCACCGTATTCGACAATACTAAGCGCGACATTTGGGTAGCGTTGGCGGTATTCACGCAGCACATTGGCATAGAGCGGCCCTATCATCGGTGGCATTCCCAATCTAAGCTGGCCGCGCGCCAATTGGTTAAGATCGTCGAGCTCGGTATTTAGCTGCTCGAACTCAGCAATAATGCTCTGCGCGCGCTGATACACCACCTCTCCAGCATCGGTTAACCAAAACCGCCTTCCCTCTCGGTGCAACAATGGCTGACCCACATCTTGCTCAAGGTTACGCACCATTTTACTGATTGTCGGTTGCGTCACATGCAATGACGCCGATGCGGCAGTAAAGCTCTGCTTTTCCACCAAAGCAATAAAATAGCGCAACGCACGAATATCCATAAACGGCCCTTAAAAGCTAATCATTAACCATGCCATTTTGGCATAGTTGATGGCGAAAAAAGCAGAGGAACTAGCACTTATTACAATGCGTCACTTGGTTATACTTCCGGTAGCATGAAGCAGTCTCTCATTAAGTCTCGCTCACCGCGTTTGATACCCGCTTCTTTTGCCAAGCTCTCCCATTTCGACACGGCCTGGGCGACTTGACGATAAATTTTGTCAGCTGTTTTCACATCAAGTTGAAAGTACTCTGCCACCTCAAACGCTAGGTCAATATCTAAAGCGTTATCTTTGTCGTCAATATTTAAGTGCAGACCGTGGGCATGTTGTGTTGAATTGATGTCGTAGGCGGGTGACAGTCGCCAACCTGTCGTGTCAAAAATAAAGCCATGATTACGTAGGTGATCGTCACTATTGGCAACCATGATATTAAACAGCATACGCCTCCAAAGCTGTGCCAAATCCGATTGATGCCCTATCGTCTCGTTTTTAACAACTCGATATCTTGCAGCTTCCTACCAAGTTCATCATCGAGCGCGACTTTACCTAGATCGTCTAACAAACCCAGTACGGCGAGCACATTGACATAATGGCCTAGCGACACTGTCGGATCGCCTTTTGTGATTTTGCGTAGTGTTGGTTTCGAGATCCCTGTGCGCTGATGCATTCTATCTTGACTGATCCCTCGACGCTTCATCGCCAATAAGATGTTTTCACCTAATTGATGCAATATTTTCATCTGCCGCGGGAACACAGTGGCACCACGCTTGGGCGGCGCTTCCTTATCATACTTCATCATAATGAAACTAACACTCGATAGACATTCAATTTATGAAATTATAGTTTCATATCATAGTGAGATCAAAGACAACCCGCTAAGACTCGATTTTGTCAAAGCCAACATGACGGACTGTCCAAAAAATGAAACTATAAATTATTTTTAAGACATTATATGGAAATATAGTTTCACTTTTAGTGCTGGGGATGTATAACGACAAACTGATTATTGACGGGACTGGGTAGTCACTAACGCAGCTTTATCGCTCAATAATTCATGCCATTTTGGCATAGTTTAAATAAAAAAAAGTCACTTTATTCACTCTCTGCCAAGACGTAAACTATGAGCCATCTCACAGATTCTTGGCACGCCTTCGATGCAATTGATTAAAAACGCCTTACTTACCCTACTACAAGTCTTTGTCCTTGCTGGCATTTGGTTCTTGTCTGATTGGTTGGTCACCACCTTTGCTATTCCGCTGCCGGCCAACCTCACCGGTATGTTGCTGTTGTTAGGCGCATTAATGTTGAAAATTGTCCGTGCCGATTGGTTGCGCCGCGGGGCAGCGTGGCTGTTAGCCGAGATGTTGCTGTTTTTTGTGCCGGCGGTGGTGGCGGTGGTCAATTACCAAGATTTATTGCTGCAAGAAGGCGGTAAGATCATGGTTGTACTGATTTTAAGTACCGCGATGGTGATTGCGTCAACCGCTTGGGTGGTCGATAAAGTGTATCGTTTTGAGGTTAAAATGGCGCGCCGCCGCAGTAACCACCACGCGCACCACCCTGATCTAAAACCGGAGTGCTAAGCCATGATGTCTGCCTTACCGACTTGGCTTCATGCCTCGCTATTGAGCATTACCTGCTTTTTAATGACCCTTGGCTTTTATTACATGAGCAAATGGCTGTATCGCCGCCACCCCTCCATTCTGGTGATGCCATTGCTGCTCGCGCCCTTGCTGATTGTCGCGGTGGTGGTTGGGTTTAAGATCCCGTATCAAGACTACATGGCGCAATCTTACTGGCTGCTTTGGCTGCTGGGCCCAGCGACTGTGGCGTTTGCGATCCCTGTGTATGATAACCGCGCGCTCATCCGCCGCCATTGGTTATCCCTGTCAATCGGTGTCACTGTGTCGGTGCTGGTCGCGATTACCAGTACTGTAGTGTTAGCGCGGGTGTTTGAGCTGTCTGAACTGCTGCAACGCAGTTTGGCGATGCGCTCAATTACTACCCCTTTTGCCGTGGAAGCCACCAAAGCGATTGGCGGGCAAAGCGATCTCACCGCGCTGTTTGTGGTTCTCACTGGCGTAATTGGGATGGCAATCGGTGAAAGTATTTTGACCGTGATTGCGATTCGATCACGCTTGGGACGCGGCGCCAGTTTGGGTGCATCGGCCCACGGTGCCGGTACCGCTAAAGCGTATCAAATTGGTCACGAAGAAGGAGTAGTATCTAGCGTGGTGATGATGATTGCCGGCATGGTCACTGTGTTACTTGCACCTGTGTTAGGCCAGTTGCTTTGGTGATCCTAACCGCTTTATTGATCCTTGTATGACTTTGTACGCTATCTATTGCTATAAATAAAAATGAGTGAGTTGATGAAAGTTTCTGCGCAGTAAGCAGGTCTTACACGGACAAACTCTGATAACGAGGCAATAATGAAACAGCGTAAGTCAATTTGGCGAGTCATCGCGTTCACAGTATTCAGTTTGCTATCGATAGCAAGTTATGCGGCGGTGAAAGATACCGCCACCACAGCCCAAGGCTATCAAAAGGCGACCCTTGCTGGCGGCTGCTTTTGGTGTACAGAATCTGATCTTGAAAAGCTCGACGGCGTGATTGATGTGGTGTCTGGCTACTCAGGCGGTGAGCTTGAAAACCCAACCTATAAAGAAGTCTCGTCCGGCACCAGCGGGCATATCGAGGTAATTGATGTCACCTATGATCCAAACGTGGTCAGCTATGAACAGGTGTTAGACCAGTTTTTCCGTCATATTGACCCCACCGATGATCAAGGCTCATTCGTTGACCGTGGCCCGCAGTATCGCCCCGCGATCTTTTATCACTCTGAAACGCAAAAGCAAATTGCCGCCGAATTTATGGCGGAGATTGAGGCGTTAGGCGTGTTCAAAAAGCCGCTCAAAACCGAGTTGATCCCGTTCGAGAAATTCTGGCCAGCAGAAAGTTATCATCAGGATTATTATAAAAACCACAGCGTGCGTTACAGCTATTATCGCTACGCATCGGGTCGTGATCAGTATCTGGACGAGATTTTTGGTGACGATCGCAAAGACAACCCGGTCACCTTGCGAGAAATGATCGATGCGCAAAAAGCGGAGGATAAGACATCAACGAATATCCGCTACTCGCGCCCCTCGGATGAAACAATACGCACGATGTTGTCAGACATGGAATACGAGGTCACACAAGAAGACGGCACTGAACCCGCGTTCCAAAACCCGTATTGGGACAACAAGCAAGCTGGTATTTATGTGGATATCGTTTCGGGCGAGCCGCTGTTCTCCTCCACCCATAAATACAAATCCGGTACCGGCTGGCCAAGCTTTACGCAGCCCATCGACAAGCAGTATGTGGTTACCAAACCGGACAACTCGCTGTTTTTCAGTCGCACCGAGGTGCGTAGTAAGGTGGCGGATTCGCACCTTGGCCATGTGTTTGAGGATGGTCCCGCACCCACCGGCTTGCGTTATTGCATGAACTCAGCCGCAATGCGCTTTGTGTCCGTCGATAAAATGGCCGATGCCGGTTATGAGGATTATCTCTATCTGTTTGAATAAATCTTCCTTTGCGTGATTGGCTGGTAAACCTGCGGTAGAGTACAGCTCTACCGCTTTTTTACGCGAGGCATTGGATGCACACGATATTGATAACCGGATTTGAACCGTTCGGCGGCGAGAGTGAAAACCCATCTTGGCAAGTGGCACAAGCATTAGAAGGCTGGCAGCCCAATGAGGAGTGCATCGTTAAAGCCGTGCGCCTGCCCTGCACCTTTGACGATAGCTTACCGACGTTACACAGCGCGCTAGAATCACTCAGTCCGGTGATGGTGATCGCCCTTGGCCAAGCCGGTGGCCGCGCCGAGATAAGCTTAGAGAAGGTAGCGATCAATTATCAGAACGCGCCCATCCCGGACAACGCCGGTAAGCAGCCGCATGGCACGTCGGTGGTGCCATCTGGGCCCAACGCCTATTTTTCTACCTTACCCCTCAACCGTTTAGCGAACGCATTAAACGAAGCCCATCATCCTGCCAGTATTTCTTACACCGCGGGCACCTTTGTGTGTAACCACGTGTTTTATGGCTTGATGCATGCGCTGGCTCATCACACCGAGGTACGCGCCGGCTTTATTCATATTCCCTACAGCCCAGCACAAGCGTGCAAACACCGCGCCCCGAGCATGCCGGTGGGTGATGTGGTAGCAGCGATGAAGGTAGCTATTGAGTTGAGTTTATTGGATGATGATGCCACTACCGTGTGTGAAGGCATGTTGCACTAACACGCGTTAGATGGCGCTCAGACGATGAAGCTCAAACAATGACGCCTAGCAGCGGAGCACAGTTACGGTTACCGTGCTCCTAACCTAATCGCTTAAAACAGCCACTCAGTGACGAGATCGTTGTCGGTCAGCACGCTATCGAGAAAGGCAAACAAATGCGCATTCATCGGTGCCGTATCAAAGGCGCGAATGGAGGCAGGGTCTTGAATAAAGCGCTTGTTAGCGACCTCGCCCTCTGGATAGGCGGCGTGCAATAAGCCTTCAACCGCCAGAGGTGTCAATTCAAGGTGGCATTGAAAGCCATATACCCGTGGTCCGTACTTCACGATCTGGCGCGGACAGCCTTCGCTGCTAGCCAGTACACGACTATTGGGTGTCAGCCCCGGCATATCATGGTGCCAATGGCCCACAATTTCTTGTGGGGCAAAATGCGGCATATGCTCATCAATATGGCCATCTTCAGTTAACTGGATGGGGAAATAACCAATCTCAGGCTCAGGACTTTTCTGATACGAAGCGCCCAATGCCTCACCAATCAGTTGCGCGCCGAGGCAAATCCCTAATACCGCACTGCCTTGTTCAATGCACTGGTTTATAAGTGCTTGCTCGCGCGGGCTATCAAAATGTGGGCATTCAGACTGTGGCGTATCTGGACTTTGCGGCCCGCCGAGTACCACCAGCAGATCAATGCCTTCACCGGTTTCCGGCAACGGCTCGCCCCGATACAAATGACTGGTGTTCACATGATAGGCACGCTCGTCACACCAATCTAAAATGGCTCCTGGGCCTTCAAACGCCTCGTGAATAACAAGATGGACGCGCATTCCTCTCTCCTTGGGGTTTGTTTTACGCACGATTGCGGCTAAGCATACTATATTGAGCCGCGGCCTCAAGCCTTGCCCACGACAAGCGGTGGTCGCGCCATAAACGCTTGAGTCAACAACTGAAACAACTGTTCGATTGTCGGCAATTCATCTAGGTGCGCAGCTAAAGGGGTATGCACCTCGGCCTCAATGCGATCGGAGTGACCACAAAGCCGATTACACAGCGATACAGGGGCAACAATATGTTGGCAATCGGCATCAATCAGCAGGCAAGCCTGTGCCAGCATCACGGTTTGTTTGCCTGCCCCCGCGCTTAAACGCAGGATACGCTGGGCGGTTCCCACCACTTTTTTGCCATCAATATTGAGGTTGTAGTCACCATCACAATACGATCCGGGCGTATCACCCACCGTGGTCGCAATGCCTAACTGATGGAAAAAAGACTGTAAAATGGTGCAAAAATACTGGTAAGCCGTCTGGATATGATAAGGGGTGTTAGCCGGCCACACCGTCAGATAAGACACGTTAATTACGCCGGGCAGTTGCGGCACCGGCGCGCCGCCAGTCCGTCGGCTTTGCACGTGCCACCCTAACGACGATAATGCGCGGCGTAATTCAGGCGTTTGTAGCCATTTTTGGCCCGCTGGCAGTACCAAGGTTTGGGCGTCTGGCTGCCAAAGCAGTAATGCCTCGTTGAGCTCGCCCTGCTCTATCCGACGGATCAGCGCCTGCTCTTTATCGAACGCAGACGCCACCGACAGCGAGGGATAACGCAAAATCGTTTTTTGAGTCGCCATCATGCACCTGCTGTCGTTATATTCCTATTATTCGGCTGTTAACCGAACAAACGCTGCCAAATGCTTGGGTTGCGTTTGTCGTGATACTCTTCACGCAAGGCATCGATTTGGCGCATGCCCTGTTGTGCCTTATCGAGGTCGCCTTCGCTCAGCGCGGCATCAATTCCCTCTACCGTCACCGCCAGTTTATCGAACCCTTCCATGAAGGTCTCTGCTTTTTCCGGTGGATAGCTGCCCGCTTTGGCTTGCGCGATCAGGGTTTCCAGTTTGGCGACCGGTGCTTGCATCGCTTCGATGCTTTGTGCGCTCGCCGCCTCTTTGAAGGTCATTTTCATTTCTTTCATGATCGGCTTGAGCTCAGAGGCTGAGACATTCAGCGATAGCAACACCGCCACCGCGCCCATAAGTATGACTTTCTTCATTTTTGCTCCATGTGATTGTTTTTTAGTAATAATAATACGCCATTATATTACTCACTTCTCACGGTATTGCCTAGCTAAGAAGCGTAAAACAATGTAAAGCACTTACACATCTCGCATCCAGATGGTATGATTAATTGTAAATGATAATGATTTTAAGTCAGAAAATATGAAACAGCCGAACTATCACCTCACGCACGTTATTGATACCCAAACCGTCACACCCAATATGCAACGTTTGACCTTACAAAGCGACGCTTTCGCGGCGTTCCCCGCTGACTGTGAAGGCGGCTATATCAAGTTACTGTTTGATAAAGCGGGCAGCACGGATCTGAGCGGAGTAGCTGAAGGCGAGCGCCCCGTGATGCGCACCTACACCATTCGCCGCTTTATGCCTGGCCAGCAGCAAATTGAAGTGGATATGGTTCGCCACCAAATCGAGCAAGCCGACTGTGGCTTTGCCGCGCGCTGGGCGCTGAATGCCCAAGTGAGTGATACTATTAACATTGCCGGCCCTGGAACGATTGCGCCGATTAATCGCGATGCGGATTGGTTCTTTATGGCGGCCGATATGACCGCGTTGCCGGCACTATCAGCCAAGATCAAAACCTTGCCTCGCGATGCCAAAGGCTATGCGGTGATCCAGCTCGATACCGCAGAGGATGCCCAACCACTCGACGTCCCCGCAGGCATGGAGATCATTTGGCTAACTACCCCGACGTTGGCTGAGACGGTAAAAGCACAGCCTTGGTTAGCCGGGCAAGTGTCGGTATGGTGTGCCTGTGAATTTGAAAGCATGCGCGCACTGCGCCAGTACTTCCGCAACGATCGTGATGTTGAGCGCGAATTTATCTACATCAGCAGCTATTGGAAAAATGGCGTGACTGAAGAAGGCCACAAAGTGATCAAGCGCGAAGATGCGGAGAGGCAATGTTAAATCGAGACCCTCACCTTTAACTAAGGTCTTGTAAAAAGAATGGTAAAACACGCTACTTATTCATTTTAGGCGTACTATCGTCATTTTTATCTTGATATAAAAATGCTTTAGGTGGCTTACCAACCAAAGACGTTACCATATAAGAGAACGCACTATGAGTCGCATAGCCCAGCTCTTGGGCTATGATACCCGTTGGCACTCTCATCGCCGCCATATCGATAGCCTTCGACAAAAGAGCTTGATGTTTCCACTGCCTAAACGTCATTTGTAATTCCTGTCTAAATAGCCTCGCAACCGTGCTCTCACTTGCGCCTACTTGACCCGCGAGGGCAGACAGTGTTGTCGTTTGTAACGGTGACTGAAGAAATAAGTCGCATAAATGTCGCAACCGTTTATCTTCTGGCATCGGTAGGCCAAGAGCGACTTTTTGAGCTTGCCTCACTTCTGAGCTTATGAGAGTGCACATTGCACTGTATGTCTGCTCGCCGATCTTTTCGGTCGTCTGAGTTGCAATACGCTTGACTAATTCACTGAGCAAAGTACTGACCTGAAAACAGCGACAGACTCCCCACTCTTTACGCCATGTTTCGCCGTGAAAGTAACAATTAGTTTGGAACATATAGACAGAGAATATTTCTGCCTTTTCAAGTAATGAAGAGTCATGGGCAACACCAGGAGGGATCCAGACTGCATGTTGCGGCGGCACCAAGTACGCAACCTGCGGGGTTTTGACCTGCACGACGCCGGTATCAGAGAACACCATCTGTCCCCAGGGATGGTGATGGAGCGCGACTTCCGCCCGCTCAACGACCTGTTTGGCGATAGCCCGGATCGGCGTTTGTTCGTTCAAATCCAGATGCGTCATGGGCTCCATGGACGGATCGTGGTGGATTGACTGATTCTCGATACTTTTTGCCATATATACGAAATTCACTCAGCTCCATTCCTAGTATAAATAGTTAACTCGACAATGTTGATGGCGAGTCATCGAGCTCCGACCATGAAAGCAAAACACACTTTTCTATTATAAACAATTATATGAGTGAGACATGAGTCAGTTATCTATTTCAACTTCAGAGAATAAGATGAGCCCATTGCCACCTGTGCGTTCATTTCCGGGTGAGGAGGTGTCGGAAGTGTCCTTTGATATTGCCGGTGAAACGTCACGCTGCGATCTCATTATTGACCAGCGTGATCATGCACTGGTGGGGATCAGCCCGTTTAATTCCCGTTTCTCAAAAAACTATGTCACCGCTTTGGTAACCTGGGCAGCAACGCATTTTGATCATATCGATGTGTTGCTGCCTTGTGTTGAGGAGGCGTCTCGTCTGCTGAGAGCTACGGGCATGGAAGAAAAGAAAGCGTTCAAGAAAACGGATCGGGAGCTGCGACGCCATAAAAACCATCTGGCGGCAGTACTTTCGAGCCCGGATTTTGAGGGGAGAGATGTTCGCGTGATTCAGTTTAACCACTATGCGGATCACCCTCGTTATCAGGAAGTCAGATCAGCCGTTGAGGATGCGTTTGAGTCATGTTCACGGTTCCGGAAAGATTGTCTGAATATGTCCTACCAGGCTGTAAAAGGACGACTTAAAGGAACCGGTCAATGCCAAGAAGATGTTGATCCTGAATTGATACAAAAAGCGCTTCCATATATTTTCGCGGAGCTGCCATTTTACCTGGATTCCCCCTCCTTACTCGGCGTGAATCTGTCGACACTACTTTACCATCGCCCGTGGCCCATCGGCAAAGGGCTATATCACGGCCACTACCCGATTCAGGTGACGAAAAATCAAAGCTACGGCGTCGTCACTCTCACTTCAGCATCAGAACAGCGTGTATAAGACCAAGAAGGATCCCTCACAATGTCAAAGCTAGCCTCGTTAAGTATTTATGATTCAAATTTTTTCACCAATCCATATCCCTTTTATGAAGCGCTGCATCAACAGGATTTAATCTATGTGGATGAAGCCAACCAGAGTTACTTTGTGGGGAAATACGATGATGTTGACGCGATTCTGAAATCTCCGGTATTTACCACCAAACCGTTGATGGTCAGGGCGGAGCCGGTGATGGGTGATCGTGTCCTCGCGCAGATGGAAGGTGAAGAACACGCAGCTAAGCGCAAACTGGTCATGCGCGGTCTGGCAAAGGATTATTTTGTCAATCAGTACGAACCCACGATTCAACAGATCACCCATGACTTACTTGTCCCCTTTCTATCCCGTGGAAAAATCGACTTGGTGAATGACTTCGGCCGGGATTATGCCGTCTTGGTGACGCTGGGTATTTTGGGACTGCCGACGGAGAACTATCGGGATATTGCCGACTGGCACAAAGGGGTTGCCGAATTTATTACCCACTTTGATCAAACTGAGCAACAGAAAGCACATAGTCTGGATTGTAGCAAGCAATTGATTTCATTGATCACCCCCTTGGTGGAAAGTCGTCGTCAACGGCCACAGAATGATTTCATTTCTATGCTATGCGGTAATGCCGAGCCTGCATTAAATATGTCGACTTCTGAAATCACAGCGTTGTGTCTGAATATCCTGTTAGCAGCGACCGAGCCGGCGGACAAAACCCTGGCAATGATGATCAAGCATCTGTTGTCCGAGCCCGGCGCTTTGGATGAGGTCGTGAACGATCGCCGTTTGATCCGTGATGCGCTAGAGGAAACGTTGCGGCTGACGTCGCCGGTGCAGTTGATTCCACGGGAGGTGAGTGAAGATGTCTGTATCTCAGGGAACCCGATACCGAAAGGGGCTTATATCTATTGCATGATTGGTGCTGCAAATCGGGATCCGAATGTTTTCCCGCAGCCGGAGAAATTTCGTCTGGAGCGCCGTAAGAATGCGGTGCAAGGCGATGCTGGCAAGAAGAAAAGGCACCTCGCGTTTGGTGGTGGGATGCATATGTGTCTCGGTGCGGCCTTCTCCTTACTCCAGCTGGAAGCCACAGCGAATATTATTTTCGATTCTCTCCGGGACATGCGAATGGAACACCCTGAAACCTATCAGGAAACAGGGCTCTATACCCGCGGTCCGGAGAGACTGGCGTTATCTTTCAAGCCTTGGCCACAAGTGAATCATCAACGCGATACAGCACAACGACTGTTAGCAATGGAGGCTTAACATGAAAAACGCAAACAATAGTGAAAACACTATGTTCAGCAAAGCGCAGCGTTGGGTCATCGTCAGCTTGATCTTCGGGGTTTGTTTACCACTGATAGATGCCACGATTCTGGGGGTGGCCCTGCCGGACCTGTCCACCAGCCTCTCAGCGTCCGTCACCCAAATACAGTGGGTTTCTGTGCTGTATACCCTGGTTGCTGCCGTGACGGTGACGGTATGTGCTTGGGCAACCCGGCAGTGGGGGGCGAAAACATTCTGGATCACCGGACTGGTGGTTTTCTCTGTAGGCTCTGGATTGTGTTCAGTCTCGCCAACAATCAACTGGCTGCTGGTGAGCCGCGCTGTACAGGGAGTCGGGGCCGGGATCCTAATGACCGTGATGCAGACCGTTTTGGTCCAAACCGTGGGTAAACCATTGCTGAAAACAGCGATGGCGACGATGGCGGTACCGACAGTTCTGGCCCCGATCGCCGGGCCGCTTCTGGCGGGGTACCTCCTTCATATTGGCGACTGGAGAATGATTTTCTATATCAACCTGCCAATTGGATTGGTGGGCATTGTGCTGGGTTGGGTGATGATTACCAATGATGACTTTCAGCAAGTCCGCCAGCCTAGCGACGCGTCCTCACAGGCGAACAACCGGTTCGACGGACTTGGATTTATGTTACTCGCGCCGGCACTGGTCTTGTTGATGTACAGCCTGTCGTCTTTGTCTGATCTCGGCCACCAGGGAGGGGGGCATTGGCTTGAAACTGGAGGAGCATCTTTTATCGGTGCCGGTTTGTTGCTCCTGTTTGTGCGGCATACACGAAAACGAAGCCAGCAGCCGCTCATCCGGTTAAAAGTTTTTAGCGTGGGATCCTTTAGTGCCTCAATGGGTTTGCTATTTCTCTCGAGTATCAGTTTTTACGGTGGGCTGTTTGCGCTGCCCCTGATGTTTATTCAGGGATTTGGACACAGTGAATGGCTGGCCAGTGTGTGGGTCGGCGCGCATGGCCTTGGGGCGTTGGTTTCCCGTCCCTACCTAAAAAACCTGTGTGAGCGACTTGGTGTCGGGAATACCGCGTTGCTGGGCTGCAGCCTTGCTGTTATGGGAACCGTGCCGTTTCTATGGCCGGGCATTCAGGGAAGCGATCCCCTCATCGCGTTGACCATGGTTCTACGTGGTGCAGGCATTGGGTTGTTGACCTTATTGGGGATGTCGCATGCTTATCATGACTTGGAGCCAACACAAACTCCGGATGCCAGTGCGTTATCACGGCTCCTAACCTTGCTGGGTGCCTCTGTCGGACCGGCGATAGTCGCGATACTGTATGTGCAGGGCGCACACTCGGGTTCATTTCAGCCAGTACTGATGGGCTTAACCCTGGTCACGTTATTATGTGCAATACCAGCAGTACGGCTCATGAAAGAGGAACTAAAAACCAAAGCTGCATCATAAACTGCCACACGCCAATCATTATGGTTGAGGCTCATACCTCAACCATAAGTCAATACACTCTATGGCCAGCTATTGTTCATCCTGCTTATCGAGCAAGTCGAAGAAGAAGGCATATTCCAATGCATCTTCTTTAATCCGCTTAAAGCGCCCCGATGCGCCGCCGTGGCCGGCTTCCATGTCGGTTTTAAACACCAGCGTATGGTTGTCGGTTTTCAGCTCACGCAGTTTCGCGACCCATTTCATCGGCTCAAAGTACTGCACTTGTGAGTCATGCAAGCCTGTGGTGACCAACAAGTTGGGGTAGTCTTGCGCGGTGACATTGTCGTACGGTGAATAGCTAAGCATGTACTCGTAGTAGGTTTTGTCGTTGGGGTTGCCCCACTCGTCATACTCGTTGGTGGTCAGTGGAATTGACTCATCCAACATGGTGGTGACAATATCCACAAACGGCACATGCGCGGCCACCCCTAAATACAACTCTGGCGCTTGGTTGATGATTGCCCCCATTAGCAAGCCACCTGCTGAGCCGCCGACGGCAAACACCTTGTCTTTATCGCCATAGCCTTGCGCGGTGAGCGCTTGGGTCACATCAATAAAGTCGTTAAAAGTGTTCTTTTTGGTCAGCTTTTTACCGTCGTCATACCAAGGGCGTCCTAGCATTTCAGAACCGCGAATATGCGCAATCGCAAACACAAAGCCGCGATCCAACAAGCTTAAACGCGTGGTGGAGAACGTGGGCTCCATGGTGGCGCCGTATGAACCATAGCCGTATTGATAAAGCGGATTAGTGCCGTCTTTTTTGAAGCGGTCTGTGCGATACACCAAAGACACAGGCACCTGCGCACCATCACGCGCGGTGATCATCACCCGCTCTGACTGGTAGTTGTCCGGATTAAACTCACCCAGCACTTGGTTTTGTTTGAGCATTTCACGCTCGCCCGACGCCAAATCAAACTCGTAGTAGGTGCCCGGTGTGGTCAAGCTGGTGTAGTACACACGCACAGCGGTATTATCCATTTCTGCGTTGCCAGTCAGATAAGCCGCATAAGCCGAATCATCAAACTGCAACGGATATTCATCACCGTTAATCAGGTTTTGCACCGTGGTACGCGGCAAGCCATTTTCACGCTGCTCGTACACTAGATGGTTGTCGAACAGGGTGAAATCAACCAACTGCACCTTATCATTTGGCGCGATCACATCTTGCCATTGGCTGCGATCGTCACGCTCGCTTTGGTGTACCTTCATCAAGCGGAAGTTGACCGCTTGGTAGTTGGTATAGATGTAATACCACTCGCCACGCTTCGCCACTTCATATTCGATGCCGGTTTCTCGCGGATAAAACGCTTGGGCAGTAGCATTCGGATCATTGGCATCCACGAGCGATACGCCGCTGGTTTCGGTGCTGGCGTGCCAAATAAAGATTTGCTCACCGTCTTTGCTTTTGCTCAAGCCGGTGTAGTAGCTGGTATCGGTTTCTTCGTAAATTAAATCATCAGCGGATTGCGGGGTGCCCAAACGGTGGCGATACACCTGATACCCCAGCAAGGTTTGCGGATCTTTTTTGATGTAGTAAAAGGCTTGGTTGTCGTTCTGCCACACAATACTGCTCGACGCGCCTTCGACCTTATCATCGAGGTACTCACCGGTGGTGAGGTCTTTGACTTGAATGCTATAAACGCGGCGGCTGAGGGTATCTTCCCCATACGCTAATAGGTTTTCGTTTGGACTGACGCTCAGTTGGCCAATGCTGTAAAACTCATGCCCTTTCGCGAGCGCGTTGACATCCAAAATCACCGTTTTGTCGGTGCCCGCAAAGTCTTTCGCACGCACATAGGTGCGATATTCATCGTCGCCTTCCACTTCACTGGAATAGAAATAACTGCCTTTTTTGACGGGAACCGAGGCATCGTCTTTGACGATACGCCCTTTGATTTCATCGAATAGCTTGGCCTGCATTGGCTCAGTGTGTGCGAGCACCTGATCGGCGTAGGCGTTTTCTTGATTAAGATGGGCGATCACATCAGGATCTTGGCGTGCATCATCACGCATCCAATAGTAGTTATCCACGCGCGTGTCGCCGTGAATGGTCATTTCATGAGGGATTTTTTTCGCGACAGGCGCATTCAGTTCGCCTGGGCTGGAAGCTTTCACGTGTGACTCTCCTTGAAAACTGCACCCTGAGAGCAAAGACACCGCCAGTGCTCCGGTGAGTAAAATGTGTCGGGACATACTTTTCCTTCAGGTTTATTTAGCCATAACAGCAATTTAACAAACAAGCATTACTTTACTGACCTGAGGACATCAAGCAAGTTTCAATAAACAATGTTCTTTTTATCGTTCGTAAAATGACTCTCATTCTAATGCGTCCGGGGTACAAACATCATTGTTTTTAGCTTTAAACGGCAAATTACCGTGTTTTAGCCGTGTGGGGTTAAATCATCGACACACTTCGTAGACGTAAAGAATGGCCGCTCGCAACAGCATTACGCCGGCACAAGCATCATTGCCGATTGGGCGGCGACATCAATGCCCTGCTCGCTCGAGACCGTGACGCCCGTCAGCAGATCAGTCCAATCATTTTCCAGCGTCACTGAGAGTGATTGAGGATTGAGTGATTTATTTAACACCAATATTCCTGCGTCTCCCCGCTTTATCACCAACCGATCATCGGTCGCTTCCAAGACACGCATGGGCTCACCATGGGTCAAATTATGGAAGGCGATCATTTGCACCATCTTTGGATCTTTCCACGCATTTTGCCAGCGTGGTTGGCCGTCTCCCCCTTTGATACCACTGGTATCAAGATCGGTATAAATCAGTGGCACGCCACCATCGCGCCCCAAGATATATGCGTAAGCCAGCCACTCGCTCGCTTCGTCCATCACCAAATCCAAGAAAACATCATTGTTGGGAATGTCATGGGTAATGGCAAAAGTAATTGCACGCCCTCGTGATAACGCTTGGCCAAAGCAGTAAGGATCAATCAAGGATTTGAGGCTGCCTTGGTTGGAAAACGCCTGATAAAGCGTTGAGAACAGCGGAAAGTCGTAGGCACCTAAACATGTTTCTTGTAAATAGGGAGCCAGAAAGAGTTCATACTCTTCTTTGCTTGCGCCACCATCTGTGATGATTTCGCCAAAAATATGCGCATCATGGGTAATATCATCGGTCCACACGCGTTTGAGGTGCTCTAAGGTCATGTGCTTGGCCGCATCAATCCGAAAACCTTTCACGCCAATTACTTTTAACGCCTTAAGGTAGGCACGTTGCTGCGCTATCACATGATCACACACCCGCAGTGTCGGCAACCCCGGATCGCTAGGTCCGCCACTAATGCGCCCGTTTTGTACTTGCCAAGTGTCTTTCCAATCTTGTATGCCAAACGCATCGACGAAGTCCTGCTCAGTAAACAGTGGCTGAGATAAGTCGCCAAATAATGTCAGTTCACGATAGCGTTCTTCATGGGTTTGATAGGTTGCCATCACAGTTTGGCTTGGATAATTCAAGTCAGTGCGGGCATGCGCCTCATTGGCCATATGATTGAAAACCACATCGACGTACGTAAACACACCAACACGGTTTAACGCTGCAACCATCGCTTTAAAGTCCGTGGTGTTTCCGAGCGCATTTTCAATTACACGATAATCTTGCGGCTGGTACCTTAGCCACCAGCGTTCATCTTGCTCGCTTTTCATCGGAGGGGACACCAGCACCGAGCCATATCCTAGCGCGCTGATCTCCGCCGCGCGGTGTGCAATATCCGCGTACTTCCAATCAAAAGCATGCAAGATAACATTGGCTCCCATTGATTGGGTGTCTTGTAAGCCGTTCATATCTGTCTTCTCATCGCGTTTAGGCATCGACTGTGATCCCGTTGTTGATGGCTAATTCAATAGCCAAAATTATAAACGCTATACACGCGCCGCCCTCCTCCTTTGGCTCGTTGTGTAAGGATGATAAGCAAGGCGTAGTGGTTAAAAAAGCTTTATCAGTGTGATGCTGGTAAATCGTCTTGTGGGATTGGTAGGGTGCGCGTCATGGGCTCAAAGACCATAAAGGTATTTTTTCCCTCATGCTTTGCGCGATAAAGCGCATCATCGGCTTGAGTCAGTAAGCGATCGATACACAGTGCTTGTTTTGTGACCGTCACTCCAATACTCGTGGAGAGAGTCATGTCGTGTTCCGTGTAACTGTTACTTATCCTGCTTAAAATTTGACGACACAAGAGTTGCGCTTTTGCCGTTCCACAATGAGGCAGCATAACCGCAAACTCTTCACCACCAAGCCTACCCACGATACCTTGATCACCAATAACCTGCTCAAAAATGCAAGCACAATGAACCAGCACTTTGTCACCTAAAGAATGGCCGAATGAGTCGTTTATTTTCTTAAAATCATCAATATCGATCATAAGAACGCTGATAGGATAGTCATCGCTCGCCAATGCTGCTTTTGCCCTCTGCGTAAACGCTCTACGATTAAGCAATCCAGTTAGACTGTCCCTTGTTGCTTCTCTCTGCAACTTCTCATTAAGTCTTTCCAACTTGAATAAAAAAATAGCGAGCGTACTTACTACAAAGTAAGCGATACCCACCATGATAAAGCCAGCTTGTAGTAAAGATGTGCCTAGAAACTGCGTAAATAGAAGAGGGTAGAAATAAGAAAATATAGAGCGAGATAAAAAAGCGATACCAAAACCACACACGATTATGGCCAACCAACGTTTGAGCCTAAGTCCTCCATCTTTCTCACTTTTGGTAATGGTTCCAGTGATAAATAGAAGCTGAATACCCACAATCAAACTAAAGAAAACTACACGCTGACCAATATCGTCCAGGTGCCAAGCCATTAAAACAACGGAAACTAGGATGGGTAAGACAAGCTGCCACCAAGGAACACACCGAGAAAAGATCCGCCCTATCGCCCAATGACTAATGGAGAACGCTGTCATAACGCAGGCATTATAAAACATAATACCAAAGAAGGGCGGCACCATTGGGCGAGCGTAAAGCACCATATTAGCAACGCCATGAAGGACTAAAGACAAAGCCCACCCATCAATACCAGGCTCCTGGCGCCGTTCCATTAGCAATAAAGTAGCGAAAAGCCATTGAACCAATGTTGAAGTAACCAGTAATGTTGGTGCGTCAAGTTCAATCATAATTGCTATACAACCGGTTGCATTTTCACCGTTCTTGGTATCCGCACCAACACCCAACCCGGGCGACAGCACAGGCAGCCACTCCATCCTATTGTGTGAAATTAAAGAAAAATGACACACGGGCTCACATACTAGCATCGTTAACGCTAGCATTTACCAAATAGAATCCACTATATCTTGCTTTGATCATTCACTACGGTACAACACTTTAATGATGTGCCAGCCGAATTTGGTTTTTATCGGCCCAAGAGGACGCAGTAATTCGCCACTGAATACTGCTTTATCGAAAGGTGGTGCCATGTCACCGCGACGAAATTCGCCTAGATCACCGCCTCGCTTACCCGAGGGACATTGCGAGTGCTTTTTCGCAAGCGTTTGGAAGTTTGCACCTTTTCTAAGCTGGTCTAGCAAAGAGGTTGCTTGCGATTTGTCTTTCACCAATATATGAAGGGCTGCTGCTTTTTTGGTCATCAGGACGTCTCGTAAAATTAAAGCCGCTCAGTATACCGGATTTCTTCCGCTGGATAACAAAAATTGTAAGGCGACCAGAGCCGACTTACACGGAGGGAACCCAGGCAATGATATCGGCAAAGATGAGGATTAGCACAAAAATCAGCACATATTCATTAGAGGTGGAAACATAAAATAGAAAAAATCTCACTCCTCCGGCCTTTTTAATGCCAGCTCTATCCAGTTTCGTCATTCCCGACTGCTTTTGATTGCTATCTATCGCTATCGCACTAACACCCCTTAAAACGCTGATTTGATCGCATTTTGGTGGAAAAAACACATTAGAGAAAGCAGCGTTTATCGTCATAAAAAGCATAAAAAAGAGATCTGTATCACACTGCTGACACGTTGATATTCATCTGACTTTAATAATTACACCTCTGATGGTTAAGCTGTTTGTATTGTCTGTTATTTGTGTAAAAACATTGGCAGATGCTTTTACGGGTATAGGAGAGAGAGGCGAGAACTGCCACCTCACTCACTGAGAAAAGGATCTTAATCACACTCTCGTTCACCACGATTGAAAGCTAATCCACATATCGGAGGGACATGATGTCCATTTATAGCCACCTTAAGCAATTGACTGCAATTTCATGCGTTGCCGCCGCATTAGGCTTCTCAGCCATGGCCAATGCCGACACTTGGCGTTATGCCCACGAGGAGTACGAAGGTGACGTGCAGGACGTCTATGCACACAAATTTAAGGAGTACATTGAAGATAACTCAGAACATTCATTGCAAATTTATCGCTTTGGCGAGCTCGGCGAGTCTGACGATATCATGGAGCAAACCCAAGCGGGCATCTTGCAATTTGTTAACCAATCACCCGGCTTTACTGGTTCGTTAATTCCTGAAGCACAAATCTTCTTTATCCCTTATCTGATGCCAACGGAAATGGACACTGTGGTAGAGTTCTTCCGCCAGAGTAAAGCGGTCAATGAAAACTTCCCTGAGCTGTACGAAGAGCAAGGTCTAGAACTGCTCAAGATGTATCCAGAAGGTGAAATGGTGATGACGGCAGACGAGCCTGTCACCGAACCTGCAGACCTGGAAGGGAAGAAAATTCGTGTGATGACTAATCCACTGCTGTCATCTACCTACGAAGCGTTTGGTGCAACGCCAACGCCATTACCGTGGGGTGAGGTATACGGCGCGCTACAAACCAACATGATTCAAGGCCAAGAAAACCCGATTTTCTGGATTGAATCAGGCGGTTTGTACGAAGTATCACCTAACTTAATCTTTACACACCATGGTTGGTTCACCACTGCATCAATGGCGAACAAAGAGTTCTTTGATGGTTTGTCTTCTGATGATCAAGCAATGATCCGTGATGCCGCTGATTATGCGTTCAACGAAACGGTTCAACACATCCGTGGTCTTGCAGAGAAATCGCTCGATAAAATTCAGTCGGCAAGTGACGAGGTGACCGTGACACGCTTGACCGATGCACAGATCGAGAAATTTAAAGCACGTGCACCACAAGTGGAAGAAACCTTCTATGAAATGACCGGTGAAAGCGGTAAAGCACTTCTTAACCAGTTTAAGAAAGACTTGGAAGCCGTTACTAACTAGTTGTCAGTCGTACAGGCACCGCCCCACGCGGTGCCTGTTTATTTGAGGAATACGCAATGACCGATTCCGACTCTCTCAAGTACCACTCCGAGCTACCTGGCCTCCTTGGCAAACTGGATACCCTGATTTGTAAAATCGAATCCTTTATGTTGGCTGCCGGTGTGCTCTTAATGGCCCTAAATACCTGTGTCAACGTCATTGCACGCTTTGGCTTTGGACAAGGGTTATTTTTTTCAGGCGAAATTAATCGCATTTTAATTATATTGATCACCTTTGCAGGAATTGGTTATGCCGCTCGTCATGGCCGCCATATACGGATGTCTGCCCTTTATGACACCTTGCCATTCACAGGCAGAAAAATTCTAATGACTACGATCGCGCTCGTGACCGGCCTGATCATGCTGGTATTGGCCTATTTTTCTTATCAATACATTGCCTCTGTCTATGATCGTGGCCGTATTTTACCTGCCCTCGGCTTTGAAATTTGGTGGATCTATATTTGGGTGCCGCTTGGGTTTGCTATCACCGGTATTCAATACGGACTCACTGTTTATAAAAATCTCACATCACCCGATGTTTATCTCTCCGCTGGCGTGCTTGACGGTTACGCTGAGACTGAAAGTGAAGTTTAAATAGGCACCAACCACTATGGCCATGACTTTAATGCTCATCATGATTGTCTTGCTCGTGCTCGGCTTTCCGATGATGATCCCACTTACGGCTGCCGCCTTAACCGGTTTTTACATGATGTTTGGCGGTGTCGGTCAAATGGACACCTTTATTCAGCAAGTGTTAGGCGGCATTCGGCCCGCCTCGTTAATTGCTGTGCCCATGTTTATTCTTGCTGCTGATATTATGACTCGGGGGCAATCAGCGAATCGCTTAATTGATATGGTCATGACCTTTATCGGCCATATTCGTGGTGGCTTAGCGATCAGCACCGCGACCTCTTGTACCTTATTTGGTGCGGTATCAGGTTCTACCCAAGCCACTGTTGTCGCAGTAGGCTCAGCCCTACGCCCTAAATTGCTTCGAGCAGGCTACAGTGATTCGTTTTCGCTTGCCTTAATCATCAATGCCAGTGATATCGCCTTTTTGATCCCACCCAGTATAGGCATGATTATTTATGGCGTGATCTCGGAAACATCGATTGCTGAACTCTTTATCGCCGGGATAGGTCCAGGCCTAATGATCCTCACCTTCTTCTCGCTTTACTGTTTGTATTACGCCACTGTCAATAAAGTACCAACGGAACCCAAAGCCAGTTGGAGCGAACGTCTCACGGCGACGCGCAAAGCATTATGGCCACTGATGTTCCCACTCATCATTGTTGGGGGTATTTATGGCGGCGTCTTTAGTCCAACCGAAGCAGCGGCCGTGTGTGTGCTTTATGCCATGATTCTTGAGTTTGGCGTATTCCGATCATTGAGCCGTAAAGACGTGTTCATCATTGCACGTTCAACGGGCTTAATCACCGCGGTGGTCTTTATTCTTGTTGGCGTCGGTAATGGATTTTCTTGGATTATTTCATTCGCGCAAATTCCGCAAACCATTCTCGAGGCCGTGGGGATCAACCAAATGGGGCCGATGGGTGTCTTGGCATCTATCTCTATCGCCTTTTTCGTTGCTTGTATGTTCGTTGATCCGATTGTGGTGATCTTGGTATTAACGCCCATATTTGCACCTGCGATAGAAGCGACTAGTCTTGATCCTGTCCATGTTGGGATTGTGATCACCTTGCAAGTAGCGATTGGCTCAGCCACTCCGCCATTTGGTTGTGACATTTTCACGGCCATTGCCATTTTCAAAAAACCCTATTGGGAAGTTATCCGCGGAACGGGGCCTTTTATCGCGATGCTGCTTCTATCAGCCGCGCTGTTGGTGATGTTCCCGCAGATTGCGTTATTCCTACGTGATATCGCGTTTGGGTAACTAAACAACAGGAGTAATTGATGTTTAAAAGAATACTGGTAGCCGTCGATGGCTCATATTCTGCATTAAATGCGTTAGATAAAGCGATTGAGCTGCAGCAACTCACCCATGCTGAACTCTACTTATTGTGTGTGTTTAAACATCACAGCTTGTTCGAGGCGTCATTGTCGATGGTTCGCCCCGATCGATTACAAATTCCAGATCAAACCTTAAGCGAATACGCCCGCAACATTGTCGAGCAAGCCAAGCAACACGCACTTGAAAATGGCGGCGAAGGTGTGCGCGGGTTTGTCAAAGGCGGGCGTCCTTCCAAAACCATTATCAAGTTTGCGAAAAGCAAAGAAGTGGATTTGATTGTCATGGGCGCACATGGCACGCACTCCGATAAAGACGGGATGTTTCTTGGCAGTGTGTCTCACCGTGTGGCAGGGCGGGCACATTGCCCCACGATGGTGGTTTAACCCTGTGTTGATGGCCTGGTACCTGTATTAACGGCGTCCCTGTATTGACGGCGTAGTATCGGCCATTCAATCACCCATTCTATCGACGATAAAAACGCCGGTCGTTTAAGACCGGCGTTTTTTGCTTACAACGAGGTTTTTCTAGAACAGAACGCGGGCTTATTGAATATGGAAATAGTGGCTATTGAGCACTAAATGCACACCAATCGCTGCGATATAGCCCAACATGATCACCGGCGCCCATTTTAAGTGTCCAAAGAAGGTATATTTACCGTGCGCTTGCCCCATCAGCGCGACACCGGCCGCAGAGCCAAGAGACAACAAGCTACCCCCCACACCCGCTGTTAACGTAACTAACAGCCAGTTACCGTGTGACATCTCAGGGCTCATGGTTAATACCGCAAACATAACAGGAATGTTGTCTACCACCGCCGATAGCACACCGACAAGTGTATTGGCCCAGATCGGATCCCATTCTAAATACATCACATTCGACACCAGCGACAGATAACCAATCAAACTCAAGCCACCCACGCACATCACGACACCATAAAAGAACAGCAGCGTGTCCCACTCTGCATGGGAAATACGGCGAAAGACATCAAACGGGACCACTGAACCGAGACGACTCAGCGCGGCTTCATCATTTTTGGCTTCAGCAATCGCCCGTTTCCGCGCCAGAGAACGTGGTAACGTTCGGCGCAGGTAAAAACCAAAGAACTGCAAATACGCGAGGCCCATCATCATGCCCATGACCGGCGGGAAATGAATCAAGCCGTGGAAGGCAACTGCCGTTGCAATCGTGAGCAAAAACAGCACCATAATTCGTCGAGCGCCACGCTTTAACTCGACATACTCTTGCATCACGTCCGGCTGAGTGCGTGGAATAAAGCGTGACATGATAAAAGCTGGGATCACGTAGTTCACAACAGATGGAATAAACAAAGCACCAAATTCGGTGAAAGTAACCTTGCCCGCCTGCCAAACCATTAAGGTGGTGATATCACCAAAGGGACTAAACGCTCCGCCGGCGTTCGCTGCAACCACAATATTGATACACGCGAGGTTTACAAAACGTGGATTGTCGCCCCCAATTTTCAACACAATGGTACACATCAGCAGTGCGGTTGTGAGGTTATCAGCAATCGGCGAGATGAAGAAAGAAAGTACCCCAGTAATCCAAAACAAGGTTCTAAGGTCATAGCCTTTACTTAATATCCATGCCTTTAATCCATCAAACAGGCGCCTCTCTTCCATCGCCGAGATATAGGTCATTGCCACCAGCAAGAAAAGCAACAACTCTGCGTACTCCAGCAAGTTGTGCTCAAGCGCGGCATGCGCCGGTGCCATATTTCCCCATTGTGAGTATGCAAACCCGATCAGTAACCAAATCAGCCCCGCGGCTAACAATACAGGCTTTGATTTTCTTAAGTGGAGCTTTTCTTCCAACATGACTAGGCTGTAAGCAACCGCAAAGATTGCCAAAGACACATACCCTACCCATGACTGGGTGAGATCCAGTCCCTCGCCTGTTGTAGCGGCAAAAGCCGTTGGCGACACTACCGCCAACGCCGCAACCAAACGCTTCATCCTTGAGCCTCCAAATTTTATTTCCTTATTTTTGATATAACAAACAGCGCGCTCTGTGGCATTCACTCCGAACGATAATTGTTTATTTTGTCGTCTTAGGTCACCACAGAACAAAAACGAACATAATATTAACAAATATGGCGATAACGTCTATTGATAACCATGATGAAATCACAAAAAAGAAGTGACATTCTCTACTGTCAAGATTAATAATATCAATTTACTAGTCGATGTTCGCTGTTATCTCTGGCAAAAATCGACTAGGTTTAAGAAAAGTGTACGAAATGTGCCATCGCACGCTGTTCGACTAACAATAACAAATAGATAACATCGCAACTGCATCGTCGCGGTTGCGCAAGGATGTGTGAGTAACAAGAAGGGAGTCACCATGAAAACACTTAAAATTGCTGCCGTTGTATGTGCAGCGGTCCTATCACTGGGGCATGCACCATTCGCATTTGCCGAGACCGCTCGCGTCGCCGTATCCCAAATCGTTGAGCACCCCGCTCTTGACGCGACCCGCAACGGTCTGCTTGATGGCTTGGAGAAGAAAGGATATATCCAAGGGGACAACTTGTCGTTTAAATATCAAACTGCGCAAGGTAATCCAGCAATTGCGGTGCAGATTGCGCGTCAATATGTTGGAGAACAACCTGACGTCTTAGTCGGTATCGCGACACCATCAGCGCAAGCGCTCGCGGCTGCAACACGCGACGTACCCGTCATTTTTACGGCGGTAACAGATCCTATCGGCGCCAAATTAGTGAAAGATATGGCTGCGCCAACGGGTAACGTCACCGGCTTATCTGATCTTTCTCCTGTTGCCCAGCATGTGGCGCTGGCCAAAGAGCTGCTTCCCAACCTGTCGACGATTGGAGTGGTTTATAACCCCGGTGAAGCGAACGCAGTGACATTGGTTGATCTGTTAAAAGACGCGGCAGCAGAGCACGGGATAAAAGTGATCGAAGGCACGGCATTGAAAAGCGCAGATGTGCAATCTGCTGCGCAAGTTGTTGCCACCCAATCCGATATTATCTATGCGCCAACAGACAATACTGTTGCCAGTGCGATTGATGGTTTAGTGGCCGCTGCAAACTCAGCAGATACCCCTGTTCTAGGTGGATCGACGTCCTATATCCCCAATGGCGCGGTCGTTGCACTTGGCTTTGATTATTACTCCGTCGGGGAGCAAACAGCGGACTATGTTGCGGCCATCTTAGACGGCGAGCCGATTTCATCTCTGCCTGCCAACGTTGCGGAAGGGTCTGACTTAGCCGTGAACCGTTCGGCTGCAGACAAGTTGGGGATCGACGTGCCAGCTTCTATCTTGGATCGCGCCTCACGAATCGTAGAGTAGTTAGGCTCAATCTAGGAGTAGTAAATGACGGCAATTGCGTTTTTCGGCACCCTAGAAGTCGGCCTAGTTTATGGCTTGGTTGCGCTAGGTGTCTATCTCACTTTTCGTGTACTCGATTTTCCTGATTTAACGGTTGACGGCAGTTTCCCGATGGGCGCCGCCGTTGCCGCTACTATGATCGTGGCGGGTTACAACCCATGGTTTGCGACCGCAATGGCGATTTTGGCTGGCGGCATCACCGGATTAGTCACTGCTTTTCTCACTGTAAAGTGCGGCATCCTCAACTTGCTCGCCAGTATTTTGACCATGATTGCCGCATTTTCGGTAAACATTCGTATTATGGGGCGACCCAATATTGCCTTACTCGGCGAGGAAACTATTCTAACGCCATTTGAATCACTCGGTATTGCCCCCGTCTATTTGCGTCCCTTAGTCGTGGGCGTATTAGTGATTATCAGTGGGCTACTCGTGGTCCGCTTATTAGCCAGTGATTTTGGCTTGGGGTTACGCGCAACGGGCGTTAATGCGCGAATGGTTCAAGCACAAGGCGGCAGCACGGCGATGTACACCTATTTTGGTCTCGCCCTTTCAAATGCCTTTGTTGGCTTTGCCGGTGCATTATTTGCGCAAACCAATAGTTTTGCCGATGTGACCTCTGGCGTAGGGACCATTGTCGTCGGTCTCGCCGCCGTGATCCTCGGACAAACATTACTGCCTGGACGTAAAGTCTGGGTCGCCGTTGTGGCGGTGATTCTGGGTTCCATTTTATATCGCCTCGCCGTCGGCTTTGCACTATCGAGTGGCATGTTTGGTCTTCAAGCCTCTGATCTCAACTTGGTTACCGCGGTGCTGGTTGCCGTGGCATTGATCGCTCCCAAAATGCGCCAACAGTATCAAAAGTCCAAACGCGCAAAACAGGCGGAGGTGTCAGGATGATCTCGCTGAACAATATTCAGGTCACGTTTAATCCAGGGACCGTCCTCGAAAACCGTGCTCTGCGCGGCGTAAGCTTAACCATTCCCGAAAACGAGTTTGTCACCATCATTGGTTCCAATGGCGCAGGCAAATCAACCTTACTGGGCGCCGTCACCGGTGAAACGCCGATGATTGGCGGCCAAGTTATGATTGACGATATTAATGTGACCAAGAAGGCTGTGCATCAGCGCGCCACCCTTGCCGCACGCGTATTTCAAGATCCACTTGCGGGTACCTGCGCGTCGTTAACCATCGAAGAAAACTTGGCGCTGGCTTATCGGCGAGGTAAAGGGCGCGGTTGGTCACGTGCGCTTGGGAGTAAACGTCGTAAATTGTTCCAAGAGCGCATTGCGATTTTGGGGTTAGGTTTGGAAGATAGACTAGGGGATAGCATTGGTCTGCTGTCTGGAGGTCAGCGTCAGGCCGTAAGTTTGGTGATGGCCACCCTGTCAGACAGCAAGCTTTTATTGCTCGATGAACACACCGCCGCTCTGGATCCACGCATGGCCGCGTTCGTGATTGATTTAACCAAAACTATCGTCAATGAGTTTAACCTCACTGCCATGATGGTCACGCACTCGATGAAAGACGCACTGGCATGCGGTGATCGAACCGTAATGCTACACCAAGGTCACATTGTGCTAGATGTCCATGGTGATGAGCGCAAAAATATGGACGTGCCACATCTTTTGGACATGTTCAACAAAGTGCGCGGCGAAACCCTCGCCGACGACAGCTTGCTGCTCGGTTAACTTGCTACGGCGCTTGCTGTTATATAAGCGCCTAGTCATCTATTTTCTATGACTTATTTTTGCTCGGCCACCACTGATTAATCAGGCGTCCTCCTAATGAGGGCTGGTAACGCCAACAGTGATCGAACATGGCCATTAATTCAGGGTTGCCATATTTGGATAAGCTTACCGCATGGAAACGGTTTTGCTTTAACTTCAATGCATCAATCTTTTCGATCATCGTCTCGGACTGCTTAGGAGCAATAAAGTCCGACACCACCACTAGATCGGCGTTTTGATAGCGTTCACCGGCCATCAGATTAAGCGCTTTTTCGATCACAGGTGCCATATCTGTCCCGCCGTGGAACCGATATGAAAGAAAGCTCATCGCTTCTTGCAAACCGCGCTCACCGGTCAGCTCATAGCTGATATGGTCAGTGGAAAAAAGCATCACGTAACAATCACGATGCTCGGTCGCGGCAATCCGCATCAATACATAGGCGAGTGCTTTGGCGCATTGCTCTGGGAATCCACTCATCGAGCCTGAGGCATCGACGGCTATGATAAAAGGTCCCTTTTTTTGCTCTGGCTTGGATTGACTGGGTGCGTACGTCTCTACTTTTTTCCGGCGATGGGCTTGGCCCGTCATTTGATAATTCAGCAATTGTTTATCGACAAGCTGTTTATAAAAAACAACCTCGAGCGCAGGATCAGCCAGCAATACCGCCTCATTGGGTAAGAGACGGTCAACACGATCACTTTGGCAGATGCCGGTGATGTCATCAGGGACATCAACTTGCTTTTCCGGCACGGTTTTTAGCGTTTCCGTCGGCTGCTCGCTGGGCCCTTGCGCATCAACATGGTTTGCCATTCGCCCTAACTGTTCGGCAATCGCCTGAAGCTCTGGGTTCTTCTCTAAAAAAGTAATAAACCGTTTAAGTAAGGTGACGTCTTGCTGGGAAAGCGAGCTGGCCGCCATATCCCATAGCCGCCCCACTTTGCTGATATCACCCGATTGATCCACGCCATTCATTTTTTGATAGGTCGAGATACGGCGATAGAGATCGTCGAGTAATTTTTGTTTTTGTGCTTCAACACTGTCGGACTGGTTTTTTTGTATTTCCGCTTTTAAATGCGCGTGCCATTTGTTGCAAAAGTACGACTGAAACATAGGATCAGCATGTTGAGCTTGATGGGCTGCGAGCCTTTCTGCCTGCGGATAGAAAGAAGAAACAGATTTTAATTGGCTTAGTAAAGTATCAATGTCTTTTTCAAACGCGCGCGCGGTTTTTTCGGTGGCCTGCTCGTAGTATTGAATTTCTTGCTTCAGAGAGGCTGACAACCCTTGTTGAACCAGTTTGCGCTTTGTTTGCCCCCGCCAGCGGTGAAGCTGTTTTTTTACTGCTCGCTTAATCGCTGGGCTTCGTTCTGTCAACACAAGTAACTGGGGATGAGACATCAACTCTGTCATCGCCGCATCCAGTAACCCAGACTCGGCGAGCATCAACCCCATGTTCAGGCTCTCAGCGCTCAGCATCACTGGCTCCTGAGAAGAACTCACCTAAGCGCGCTAAACGATTAACTTGGCGCTCTAGGTTATTAATCTGCGTTTTGACCTCATGTTCGACGTCGACCAAACTCGCTGACGCGGTTTCAAGCAGATCCGGTTGCGCAAATAAATGGGGCAACCCAGCATTGAGCTGACTGCGCGCGCGACGAATTAAAAACTGCGCATGCTGCAATTGTTCAAGCGCATGATCTGTTTGTTGTGTCCATGTGGCCAGCTGTTCCTCGCTCGGATCGTTCACGCCCACCAGGGCCATAGGCACCGGCCGATTAGCAATGTCTTTGATGACTAAGGCGTGCTGCGCATCCCACTCCAGAGTGAGCCGGCACAGGTGATTATTTTTATTCACATAGCCATACAAGTCTGTGCTGCCTGTTTTCAACTTTTTCTCAATGTCAGCCGCATCAAGATACACCCAACGACTGTCACCTTTTTCTTGCTCTGAAACCGATGGGTTGGCTCGAAGTAGAACAAAACGAACCAAATCTCGACTTTGGTTGACCGTGAAGCGAGGCGACTGGCTCAAGTCAATCATCGCTTTGCGCGTGAGCCCAGCGTTGGCCGTGTCTTGTCGATAGGTCAGCGCTTCAGCTGTGTCTTGCTCAATATCTTCTAACGCCACTTTGACGTCATCGAGCAAGGCAAGCACTTCTTGTTGATCGAACAGAACTTCTTTGGCAAATGCCTGCATCACGGTTTTCACCACATCACGCGATTCTGGGCTATGCCATAGGCAGTCTTCCAGTAACAATAAGTCCAATGGGGCGACTTCATCACGACCATTGAAAAAAGCGGCCGCTTTTAGCAAACGCACCGCCTTTTTCCACCGGCGATCGGACACATAAAGTTCACTTGGGTCGAATTGTGATTGTTCACTGCCGGCATTTTCTACCCGCTGTTTTAGTGTGTAGAGTTTTTCGAATATCGCATCCGGCAGACCCAAGGTGGGAATAATGGTCTGCCAATCCTGATATTCTTGATGGCTAATTTTCAACTTATCGGCCACCGCCACTTCGTCCTGGCTGGGCTCGGTAAGCATCAGTTTGAAGTTTTTCTTCTCTTGGATACGATTGACGAAAACGCGGAGTAACATGCGATCATAGAGCGCATCAAGGCCACTATCGGGATCAGGCAGTTCATTGGACGCGGTCACTAACAACCGCATAGGGACAGGATAAACATGCTCACCGTTTTTAAAGGTGCGTTCATTCACAACGGTTAAAAGAGTGTTAAGAATGGCAGGTCCGGCTTTCCATATTTCATCCAAAAATACCACATCAGCATTGGGTAGGTAGCCGTCGGTTAGGCGTACGTATTTGCCTTCATCTTTTAGCGCTTGAATCGAAAGCGGGCCAAACACTTCTTCCGGTGTCGAAAAGCGCGTCATTAAATATTCAAAAAATTGGCTGTTATCAAACGCCTCTATCAAACGTTTCGCAATATAGCTTTTGGCAATGCCTGGCGGGCCGAGTAAAAACACACTTTCACCCGCGAGTGCGGCCAATAGACACATTTTGATAGTGTGCTCGCGTTCGTATACCCCACTAGATAGAGCATCAATAAGGCTTGCAATACGCTCGGGTAATAGCGCGCGACGGCTGACGGTGGCAAGGTTTTGAGACAAGTGGCACTCCGCTATTTGTGGCTAGGTGTCATCGTTAACGCATTTGATTAAAATCGGTAAAAAGCTTCACTGCTCTTTAACCATGGCAAGATTCCACTACTTTGCCATTCGCTAGCGGTTTTTGTGCGCAAAAAACCGCCTAATGTGTAACTTAATATKACTTTATGTATTGATATATCATTAGCGCATCAGCTAGATAGTGACATAGATCACTATCAAGTCAATCTTGCCACTTACCGCCTTCGCGTTTGCATAGATTTTAATCTTCCCGGACAACAGGCCAAGATTGATGGACGCCCCACTCCGTCCAAGAGCCGTCATACACCGCAAGCGGATAAGCAAAATAGTGCTCGGCCACCGCGGCTAAGATACAAGCCGTCACGCCTGAACCACAGCTTGCTACGTTCAAACGTGTATCACTGAGGTGAGGTAAAACGATGTTACGTGCGATGTCTGAACTGATCACAAAACCGCGCGGATCGGTTAATTCGCTAAAAGGTAGGTTAATAGCACCGGGCATATGACCACTTCGTATACCTTCTCGAGGCTCTGGCACCTGTGCATAAAATCGTGTTTCAGGACGGACATCAATCACATTGATTGCGGCCAGCTTTTCGGCCAGCGTGTCGCCATCAATGTAACGATACGCTTTAAAATCGGCGTGGTAAGTTGCCTCGACACGCGGCTGAGGCGGTGTATTATCTATCAGCCCCTCTGATGCCATCCAAGCAGGTAGTCCGCCATCAAGAATAAATACATCCCGATGGCCCATCACTTTACACATCCACCACACGCGAGCGGCAGAGAATAAGCCTTGCGTGTCATAGACCACTAACGTGTCTTGCGAGGCAATACCTAGCGTTCCCATATGTCGCGCAAAACTCGTTTCATCCGGTAACATATGAGGTAAAGAGGAGGATTGATCTTTGACTGTATTATCGAAATCAAAGTAGACGGCACCCGGAATACGCCGTTGGCGCCACTCTTGGAAGCTATCTCGGGATACATCTGGCATAAACCAGCTAGCATCGACAGGAACGACGGTATCGAGGCGCTGAGCGAGCCATTCAGGGGTTACAAACACTGACATTTTGACGGTTCCTTTTCATCGTTGATTGGCGGATGACAACACTTTCACAAGATATTGACTTATCTTATCTAGTATCAGCCTAATTTTTTACTCATACTGAAAGCCTCGCACTAAAGATGCAACTCAATGAGGATATGAATGACGCCATCTCGCGTGATCTCAGGCGCTATTTTATTGTTTCCCACACTGCTACTAGCACCCACAGCGGCTTTTAGCGCGGGGGTCGGTGTAACAATTGAAAACGACAGTCCGTTAGGCGTTGATAATCAATACACCAGTGGTGTTTATGCGCACTGGCATGCGGATTGGTCCGATGATGTCACCACCACCGCTGTCACGCCCATTCGTTGGTTTGCTCAACAGCTACCGCTTAACGAACAAGCACGCCAAAGCTGGAGCATCGATGTTGGACAAATGATGTGGACGCCCAACGATATTGAATGGGAAACGCCCCATCCCAATGAACGTCCCTATGCCGGTTTGATTTTTATCGAGCCTGGCATTTATCAGCAGACATCAGAACGGGTCGATAAGTGGTCATTTATGCTCGGAATGGTTGGCCCCGCATCGCAAACTGAAGAAGGACAATCTTACGTTCATGACCTCATCGACTCGCCCGACCCAAAAGGATGGGACTACCAAGTAGAAAACACGCCAGTGGCGCAGTTTGCTTATGAACGCCACCAGCTCCTGCACCGTAGCGAGAACCAAGAATGGGGAGTGACTGGACGTGCCGATATCGGGAACTTCCGCAGCGAACTCTCTACAGGATTGAGTTATCGTATTGGTCTTGATCTGGCTAATACCTTTGGCGGCATTAGCTTCGAGCCAGGCCGCCATTTAGACAGCCGTTTGTTCGACGCAAGCGAACAGGGCGCATTCTTTTATGCCGCGATGCAAGGCCGATATCGGGCCAATGACATCACCATCAATGGCGATAAACCGCCAGAGAATGCCGACATCGATATGACCCACTGGCAAGCAAGTGCCGCTACCGGGCTAGCATTTTACCAGCCTCGCTGGGGCACAGATATCAGTGTTGTTGTACACACGAAAGACTATAAGCAAGCTACCGATGACACCTATAGCTACGTATCTTGGACCGTGCATTATCGGTATTAACATCCATACTCTCGTTTCGCTTTCCGTCGCCACTATCGAGGTGTGGCGGCAACGGCTTGTTTAAGCGACTGACTCTTTCGTTTATCCGTGAGTTTCATCAACACCAATGACGCTAAAATCATCGCAATACCTAACCACTGTAACGGCTGTAACGTTTCATTGATCCACAGTACACCAAGGGTTACCGCCGTAAGCGGGTTAAGAAACATAATGATAGATTGACGATTTGGGCCAAGTACAGTGATCGAGCGAATATAGGCCCAGTAACCGACAGCAGTATTGAGTAAAATAACCCAAGCAAGTCCTGGTACGGCCTCCATGGTTATCGCCTGTGGCGGCCCCGCAAAGAGCCAAGCAAAAGGAATAAGCATGATGCCACCAAGGACTAACTGCCAAGCGGTTAATCCAAAAATGTCTTTCGCTTCCCATCGCTTCATCCATAGTGTCGACTGAGCAACAAAAAATGTGGCAAGTAACATGGCACCGGCCCCTATCCAATCGATATTGGAAGATGGATTCAATAATAATACCACGCCGAAAAGCCCTAAAATCGCCAGCCCAAGTAGTTTAGGCTGAGGCCGTTTCCCTTCTGTTAACCACTGAAGCAGCATCAGTACCAAAGGTAAGGTCGCGCCTAAAGTCCCAGCGATAGCACCGGGTAGCCGATAAGCGGCAATAAAAAGCAGTAAAAAGAAAGCTGCGATATTAAAAAAGCTTACAGCAAGCATTCTCGGCAAACTTAAAGGTAAACCACGTCGACTGATCATCAGCATTAACAGGCCCGCTGGTAATGCTCGCCATACTGCCATCCAATAAGGGGAAAGGTCCCCCAGGAACAGAGCAACCGCTGAATAAGTACTGCCCCAAAAAATCGGAGCAAGAATAGCGATAAAATAATGCATAACCTTTCTCTATATATCTTCACGTAAAGATACAGTAGCTGTTATGTTAGTTGACATCAAGTATCTTAATAGTAAGAAAAATGTATTAGTGCTCAAAAAGACAACGTCATAGCGAGAAGGTGCTATGCTTATTTGCGTGATAAAACAGGGGGATAAAACAATGATCAATACTGAGAATGCGGTCGTTTTGTTGATTGATGTACAAGGCAAACTGGCACAAAAGGTAACAGGCAGCGAAGCACTACACCAAAAGCTGGCCCAACTAATGCGTGCCTGTCAGTACTTTGATGTGCCCGTGGTGTGGGTCGAGCAACTGCCCGATAAGCTCGGCGCGACCACTGAGAGTTTGGCTGAGTTAATCCCAACGGATACGCCCATTGCCAAGCAGACATTTAGTGCTTACGCAAACCCCGATGTTAAAAAACGACTCGATGATCTTAACCGTAAACAAGTCATCCTATGTGGCATCGAAACCCATATTTGTGTTTATCAAACAGCCTGCGATCTACTCAGAGCCCACTATCACGTTCACCTAGTCACGGATGCAACCTCATCCTGTGACGCGTCTCATTACCACACCGGAATTGCAATGATGCAGCAACATGGCGCCTGGATCACTTTGGTCGAAGCCTTGTTGTTTGAGTGGCAACAAGCAGCCGGCGGTTCAGACTTTCGATCTTTTTTAACGTTAATCAAGTAGAAAGCAAATAGATCTCTAAGTAATGGGCGTGAAGATCTAGGGGTTGAATACGTATACTCCTAAAATATCCAGTATTTATGAGATATAGATCGCACAGTAGGCGCTAACATTTTCATTAGTGGTCTAATATTATTCATGACGAATGTATAAAAGAGAAAGGAAGCACTATGTACAAACGACTACTCTCTGCAGCCCTATTAACGCTGTCTGCAGTCCCGGCCAGTGCCGATGATCATGGGTGTGGCAACGTCACGATTGCCGATATGAACTGGAATTCAGCGAGCCTGATTGCCAACATTGATCAGTTTATTTTAGAGCATGGCTACGGCTGTGATGCTGAACTCGTACCTGGTGATACCATGCCAACCGGCACATCCATGATAGAAAAAGGCGAGCCCGATATTGCACCGGAGTTTTGGAGTAACTCCATGCGTGAAGGCCTTCAGCGAGGTATTGACGAAGGACGTATACGCTATGCAGGACAAGCCTTTGTTGAAGGCGGCGAAGAGGGATTTTGGGTCCCTAAATACATGATCGATCAGCACCCCGAACTTAAAACCATTTCGGGCGTTAAAGCCAATGCCGATCTTTTCCCTCATCCCGAAGATCCGTCAAAAGCAGCCTTTTACGGATGTCCCGCGGGATGGAGCTGCCAAATTACCTCGGAAAATAATTTTAAAGCATTGGATCTCGCCGACAGTGGCTTTGAAATTGTCGACCCTGGCTCCGGTGCTGGCTTAGCCGGCTCCATTGCCAAAGCTTATGAACGCGAAGAAGCTTGGTTTGGTTACTACTGGGCACCGACGGCCGTGTTAGGCAAATATGAAATGGTTAAAGTCGATTTCGAAACGGGTACGGATGTCGAGCACTATAAGTCATGTATTACATCTGACGAGTGCATAACGTCGAAAGCAACAATGTATCCAGCCGCTGATGTTGAGACTGTCGTGACAGAACGCTTTGCTATACGAGCTCCCGAGGCCATGGCCTATATAGAAAATCGTGGTTTTACCAACGACCAGATGAATGGATTACTGGCATGGATGGAAGATAACCAGGCTGACGGTGAATATGCGATGATCAATTTCTTAATTAATCATGAAGACATTTGGACCCAGTGGGTGCCAAATGAGGTGGCGAGCAAGGTAAAAGACGCGTTGTAACTCAATAACCCGCACAGTATTGCCACTGTGCGGGATTTCTTTTAGCAGTATAGGAATAATAACAATGGCGACTTCATGGCTAACGGATGTGCCAGAAATGAGCAGGCGCGATCTGCTCACCATCCGACAAACACTGGATGGTGCCTATCGGAATTTTTCTCGCGAATATGGCGAAGGTATCGAAGCCTTTTTTGACCCCCTCCTCCACTTTCTTGTTTGGTTCGAAGACTTACTCCTTGCCACACCTTGGTGGCTGGTGATTGCCGTACTTGCCGGTATCGCGTATCTCGCCAGTCGCTCTTGGAAGCTCCCTGCGGCTGTGGTTGTTTCTTTCACTCTGATTGCTTACTTAGGGATGTGGGAAGATACCATGAGCACCATGAGTATCATTTTGGTCTGTACGCTTGTCGCGATAGGTGTCGGTGTACCTATCGGGATTGCGATGGCGAAGTCCAATCGGACCCAAGCGGTGGTTACGCCACTCCTTGATATCATGCAGACCATGCCCGCTTTCGTCTATTTAATTCCTGTCGTGATGTTACTGGGCATTGGTAAAATTCCGGGGGTCATTGCCGTCGTGATATACGCCATTCCACCGGTCATCCGCTTAACGAACCTTGGGATTAGGCTGGTCGATAAAGATGTGCTTGAAGCAGCGACTGCTTATGGCGCCAATGGCGTTCAGCGCCTTTTTCAGATTCAGCTACCACTGGCAATGCCCACCATTATGGCCGGCATTAACCAAACGATTATGATGGCACTCGCCATGGTCGTGATCGCCTCGATGATCGGTGTTTCTGGTTTGGGTCAACCCGTTCTTAAATCGATCACTAACCAATATTTCACCTTGGGCCTGCTCAATGGCCTCGCGATTGTCGTGATTGCTATTATTTTCGATCGCGTCTCGCAAAGCTATGCCAAGCGATCACAGCAGCACTTAAAAGGAGGTGATCATGACTGATTCTGAGCAGAACACCTTGATCGAAATTCACGGTCTTTACAAAGTGTTTGGCAACCATCCGCGTAAGCTCATGCCCGATGTTAAAGCAGGTAAAAGCAAAGACGCATTGCTACAAGAAACAGGACATACTATCGGACTTAGTGACATCAATCTGTCTATTCGGCGCGGTGAAGTGTTCGTCATCATGGGCTTATCTGGCTCAGGAAAATCAACACTGATTCGCCATTTCAATCGTTTGATCGATCCGACAGAAGGTGAAATTCGCATTGATGGCACGGATATAATGCAGTACTCACAAAAAGAGTTGCAGCAATTTCGTCGTCATAAAATGTCGATGGTTTTCCAGCGATTCGGCTTGCTTCCTCACCGTACTGTCAAAGAAAACGTCGGTTTTGGTCTTCGCATTCAAGGAGAAGCCAAAGCACTGCGAGATGAAAAGGCTCAACAGTGGCTCTCTACGGTTGGCTTAGAGGGCTATGCTGACCAATACCCTGCCCAGTTATCCGGTGGGCAACAGCAACGCGTCGGTTTAGCACGGGCCTTGTGTACGGATGCGGAGATCCTATTGATGGACGAAGCGTTTTCTGCACTGGATCCGCTCATTCGCAGTGAGATGCAAGACCAACTCATTGAGCTACAAGAAAAGCTGCATAAAACGATTATCTTTATTACCCATGATCTCGACGAAGCGTTACGTCTTGGTGATCGTATTGCCATTTTACGGGACGGTAAGCTGGTACAAGTGGGTGAGCCGGTTGATATTCTACTTCAACCAGCAGACGACTATGTCGAAGCATTTGTTAAAGACGTGAACCGTGCTCGAGCCCTAACCGTTGAAACCGTGATGCAGCCACAAATCTGTCGTATCAGTGCGACCACAATTGGTGATGCCATTCAGCAGATGCGCCATCAAAAAGTTAATTATGGCTACTACATTACCGAGGAGGGTTACCAAGGTACCTTGAGCCAAAAAACGCTGAGTGACAAAGATCCAAGTGGCCATATCGAGGCTAGCTTACTTGAGGATGTTCCCGCGATTGATCAAGATTCTTTGCTCGAGAGTGTGATTCCAGATACCTTGGAGTCGAAATGGCCACTGCCCGTCTTCGACGATCATGGGGAGCTTATCGGGCATCTCTCACGACAGACTGTTGCCAACATTCTCAGCGAAACAGGAAAAAGCGCGACCGAAACGTTATCCACAAACCCGCCCCAAAAAGCGAGCTAATTATATCAATGCGCCCTACCTATAGGGGCGCATTAACCCAGCTGACCGATCAGTTTCAGACGTGACGACGAAATAGCGAATCGTGATCACCTAGCGCCCTGTTGTCCGGGAGCTAGGTGTTTCGAAAATAGATATGATTACGTCTTATTCACTCGTTCAAAACCAGCGGCAAGATCAGCGGTTAAATCCTCCACCTGTTCGAGACCAATATGCAGTCGAACGAGTGTCCCACTGAAACTCACTTTAGCCACGGGCCGGATCCGATTAAGCTGTTCGGGTTGATTGGCAAGTAACAAAGACTCGTAACCTCCCCATGAATAAGCCATGCTAAAGTACTTCATAGAGTCGCAGAATGCTTCTAATTGTGTATCGGACAAACGTTCCTTAAAAACGAATGAGAACAGTCCGTTACTGCCACTAAAATCACGGGCAAAATAGCGATGCCCCGGACAATCAGTGAATGCGGGATGAAGCACTTTCGCCACTTCAGCCTGCTCATTCAGCCAGTTGGCAACATGTAACGCATTTTCTTGATGTTGCGCTAGCCGTACATCGAGCGTTCTCAGTCCTCGCGCCGCCTGGTAGGCAGTGTCAGGATCAACGGTTTGTCCCATCAAGTAGGCACGCTCTCTCAGCGTTGGCCAACAGCGCGCATTGGCGACGGCGGTGCCTAGCATATTATCTGAATGACCAATAATGTACTTGGTGCCAGACTGAATAGAAATATCGACACCCTGTGTTAACGGCTGGTATAAGCGACCTGCCGCCCACGTATTATCCATCATGATCACAGCATCTGGGGCGCGATTGCGAACCGCTCGCACAATGGCTGGCGTATCGTGCACTTCCATGGTGTACGATCCGGGTGACTCTAAGAACACGATACGTGTATTCGGCTTGATACGATGACTAATCTCGTCACCTTCAAGTGGGTCAAAATACTCGGTCTCGATCTGCATGTCGGCCAGTATTTTCTCACAAAAGTCCTGAGTAGGCTCATACGCCGAACCCGATACCAGTATGTGATCGCCCGTTTTAACAAATGCGAGAATACTGTTAGCAATCGCCGCCGCGCCACACGGAAATAACGCACAACCTGTTCCCTGCTCAAGCTCTGTCATTGCGTCTTGCAGCGAAAAGTGAGTGGTCGTACCTCGTCGGCCATAAAACAGCGTTTGTTGGTGACGATTTGCAACCGCGTGTTTCTTTTCTGCTAATGAATCAAAAATGATTGAAGAAGCGCGCTGTACGACTGGATTAACCCCGCCTAAGGTGTAGCATTTTTGGCGTCCAGCATGGATTAGCTGCGTACGATTTTGTTTCTTTTCCATGGCTCACTCATCCTATGTTGCCCATATCTCTAGCCTAAGCGTTTCGCCAAAAGCAGTAAAGACATTTAGACGTCCATATTGTAATTTTCTATCTATCGATTCAACGATATGTCTTCGCGCTAAACGCTAAGCCATCGCGGTTAGCGAAGCGTGTCTAGATTGATGACTACCCACTCCGCATTTTAGTTCGAACACTAAACAGATCACATTTTTATCTATTTGACTGGAAACACAATGTAAGTGTATATACATTGTATATCTAATTGATAGGCTAAAAAATATGGCAAAAAAAGAAAAAGTTAAAAAAGACAGCCAATTACTGATAAGAATCAATAGTGAGCAACGTGATGCGTTTCTGCAAACATGTGACGAGCTTGATACCTCAGCGGCTCGAGAAGTCAGACGGTTTATCAAACAATTTTTAAAAGACCACGAAACAAAAAAAGAATCATAACATCCAGTTTACGGTGCAACTTGCCGGTACCCGACCACAGCATTGAAGCTGTATTGCAGTGGCAAACGCTTCGGCAATCTATATTTGAGGAGAGAAAATCATGGCGAAAGTATCAAAGAAAGATCTGAAAAAATCGATCAAGAAAACCAAAGCAAAAGTTGCGAAACAAGAAGGCAAGCTGAAAAAATTGAAAAAGCAACTAAAGCAAGCCTAAGCCACGTTTAGTTAAGCAATAAGCATAAAAAAAGCTCGGGGATTTCCCGAGCTTTTTGTTTGTTATGGCCACGCTTTATTGGCGCTGCGCTTACGTTTCAGCGCGTCCGATTTTAATCCTCAATTTTCTGCTTCACCCTCAGGTGACGATAAAACGGGCTCAACAGTAAACCGGCCTACATCCACACCGATCACTTTCACTTGCTCACCAGGCTGCAGGATAATATCCCCTGCGTTAGCACTCAGTTGCAATTGCCATGTCACTCCAGAGTACTTGGCCGACGACAGTTGTTCGCGACTTAATGGTGAAGTCAGAGCGAAGGTCAGTCCAATAAAGTCACTATGACGATTGTCCGGACTACGTTCTTTATGCTGTAACCGTTTAAGCGGTCGCCACAGCGCTAAGGTAAGTAATCCTGCGCCGATGCCAGTACCACTAAACAATGCGGTCACGGTTTCGGGCAAGACCCCAATCATGGCCAGTAACCCAACTAAAACCGCAGCACACCCGGTTGCTAATAAGACAATCGTTGACAAACCGAGCAGCCAAACTTCAGCAGCTAACAACAGTAGACCAATGATAATAGTTAACTCTGCAAGATAGTGACTCACGTACTTACCCTAACTGCTTTTTGTTTTGTTGAGCGATTCAATGATGGTCATCGCTTCTGCAACCACGTTCGCAGCTCCCGTGCCCGAATCAGGCAACAAGACGACCGACGACTCTTTGGCAATTGCTTGTTTCGCGCGAATTGCTTTCTCTGCTAAATCAAGCTGAATCGCTTTTTGACCTTCTTCGGTGATAGCTCGTGTCCCGACAATTTCAAGCGCTTCGGCTTGAGCTTGAGCGACGGCTAGAATGGCTTGCGCTTCACCCTCCGCATTCAGAATTTGTTCCGCTTTTTCCGCTTCTGCCGCTAAAACCCGTGACTGCTTCTGACCCTCTGCCACGTTAATATCTGATTGACGAGCCCCTTCAGACTCAAGGATCACGGCACGTTTCTCACGTTCGGCCTTCATCTGACGCTCCATTGCTTCGAGCACCGACCGTGGAGGATCAATATCTTTTATCTCGTAACGAAGCACTTGTACACCCCAAGGCTGAGCCGCTTCGTTGATGGCCGAGACAATGGCAATGTTCAAGCTTTCACGTTCTTCAAACGTTTTATCCAGCTCCATTTTACCTACTTCACTACGCATGGTGGTTTGCGCAAGTTGCGTGACGGAATAGACATAATCATTCACGCCATAGCAGGCTTTAAAGGGATCAAGCACTTTGATATAGAGTACACCGTCCACACCCAACGAAATGTTGTCACGCGTAATCGCAGACTGACTAGGCACATCATAGGCTTGTTCTTTCAAAGTCCGTGTATACGCCACACGGTCGATAAAGGGAACAATGACGTTGAGCCCAGCTTCCATTGTTTTATAGTACTTACCAAACCTTTCAACCACATAGGCAGTATTTTGTGGCACAAACGTAATGGCACTGCGCAGTACGACAATCACTAAGATCGCCAGTACTATCCATACGCCAATAAAACTCGATATTTCAAAAAAAACGTTATCCATTAAGGGATCCTATGACTGTCGTTAACACGACGCTGATAGAGGGTGACAATGACTCAGACATGACGACAACGCTTGCATGCCTGAAGTTTAAGCATACGCCAATGCCAGTGTAGAAAGACAGATAACGATGGTAAATTTGACACTCGTCTCACTCAGATCGCTTTTTCCCCTCTTTTTATCTCGATTGAACGACATGACTCTCTGAGCGTGATCCCACTTTTGTAAAAGCCTGTCGCAACGATGGCCATATCATTGGAAAAAGGATTTTACCTTATCTTTTTTTGGGTGTACTCTTAGACCTGTTCAACCGTGTTGGTTGGCGGTGCTCATTACCGTTGACACCTTGACATACAGTGTCAAAAAATGAGCAAACTAACGCGCAAACAACGCGTAGTCCTGTTGAAGCTGTTTTTGAGCTTTAATAATCGGAAATTTATGCAGCAATTGAATATAGATACATCGAAACACCCCACCGTTAGGCTGGAAAGTTAGTTGTCCTGAAGATATTCGCTACATTTGCCCATAGAGTCGATTAACGGCACTCGCGTCACTGCAACACCTAGTTAATATATTCAGGAGACACCATGTCCAAAGCTAATGGTTCCGTTAAGTGGTTTAACGAAGAGAAAGGTTTCGGTTTTATCCAGCAAGAGAACGGTCCAGACGTATTCGTTCACTTCCGTGCTATCGTTGGTGAAGGCTTCCGCACACTAGCAGAAGGCCAGCAGGTTGAGTTCGATATCGAGCAAGGTCAAAAAGGCCCACAGGCTGCGAACGTCGTTCGCCTGTAAGCCAAACCAAATTTAAGAAGAAAGGCGCTCATCAGAGCGCCTTTTTTTATACCTGTCATTTAAAGTTATGACACTAAGCCACATTGATATCGCATTCAGCCCCTATGCGAGTAGACGCTCTTGTTGCTATCCACTAGGCTGTGAGTACATCATATTGTCAGGAGGACGTATGCTATCTCCGTGCTTGATTGTCGACGATCATGAGATGATCCGAGACACGATTGGATTAATGGCACAGGCACTCGGTATTAAATCAGTGATCACCGCAGCAGACGGCGCCGAGGCGATATCTCGCGCCTATCATGACGAGCCGAGCCTTATCATTACCGATTTACAAATGGATCCTATCGATGGTTTAGAAATGTTGCGTCTCATGCGAAGTGGCCGCTATCATCTACGCCACGACACACCCATCATTATTCTGACCGCAAACGCTTCTAAAGCCGTGATCAGCGAGTGTATCCGCTTTGATGTTGACGCGTTCATGATAAAACCTGTTAAAAAGCAAGACCTTGAAAATCGTGTCAAGCAACTGTCCAAACATACCAAGGCGAAAAAACCCCCACAGTTCTATTTCGAGATGTACCAGTCTGACCCGGCCAAATCGACAGAGTTCGAGCACAATGGTGCGGTTGTGTTTACGGAAGAAGAACAACAGCAAATCGAATGCATCACCGAACCTGTAGAAGAGACGCCGATAGCGCCTGATACACTAGGAGATGTAAAGGCATCACCGCAACCCTCTAGTGAGCCCAAAGATCGCAAATTTATACGCTGGCAAGAGAAGTACACAGTCGGTCATCAAGAATTGGATAACAGCAATAAGCAATTGTTGGCTATTATCAACGATACCTACGAGGCCATTGCTTACCATCACGATGATGATGACAAAGCTGACTTCGATGCCTTAGCTCAACGTTTCCGTGACTACATCGCTTCGCACTTTCTGCTAGAAGAAGATATTCTTGAAGCACGCGCCTACCCCAAATACAAAGAGCATGCAGCCATCCATCAACGCCTAGCGCGACAGGCTCAATATGTACTGCTTCAGTGCCAGGCCGATCCCACGCTCTATCGCTCCGAGTTTTTTAAATTTCTACGCTATTGGTGGATTCATCACGTGGTTCACGAAGACACGAAATATCGCGACTTCCTGGTACAAGGTCTTTAATACTTGCGTCCCGACTCACAGCCTTGCTCAGCGCTGTGAGTCTGCCCTACATCCACAACTTACCATCCACTAGACAGCAAAAGCAGTCTGTTTAGCAAACCATCGTATCGATTGGGAACCTGCCCACRCCTTTAGGCCAGTAAATGTTACGCCTCGAAACACTTACTTTAATAAAAAATTTAACAATATAAATATACATATAAATCATTAACTTAATTGTTATTGACAGGCCGAACACAAAAATTTGGGGTTGATAAACCAAATCAATCGCCTATTATATAAAGCGAATTCGTTAGAGCACAAAACAATTATGTGGCGATCAAAAACGACAGATACGGCAGTGCTGGATTCTGAAGTACTCGACCGTAAACAGACAAAATCTAACACGCAGTTCGTGTTTCGTAAGCCTGCCATCGGCGATGGTGGCAACATTTATCGACTAATCACGCAATGCCCGCCGCTAGACGTGAACTCCGCTTACTGTAATTTTTTACAGGCGACGCATTTTAAAGAAACGTGTGTTGTTGCAGAGCGAGAAGGCGATGTGCAGGGCTTCATCTCCGGTTATATCCGCCCTGAGCAGCCAGATACCTTTTTCGTCTGGCAAGTTGCGGTGTCGCCAAAAGCACGTGGTGAGGGGCTTGCCCTATCGATGATTGAGGCGCTACTGGCTCGCAAAGTCGCGCAAAACGTTCACTTCATCGAAACCACAATCACAGAAGACAACGCCGGTTCTTGGGCGCTGTTTAAAAAGGTAGACCGCCTCTATGGCTCTGGTGGTCAACGCTCAGTGTTCCTTGATGAACAAGAGCATTTCAACGGTGAGCACGACACCGAATACCTTTTCCGAATTCCACTCAAAAAATAACAGGATGAGTTATGGATATCTTTAAGTCGCAGGAATCAAATGTTCAATGTTATGCCAACAACTTTCCCGTTGTATTTGAGAGCGCAAAAGGCTGTTGGATGACTGACGTAGACGGTAAGCGCTACCTTGATTTTCTAGCCGGCGCTGGTTCACTGAACTATGGACACAATAATCCGACGCTGAAAAAAGCGCTGATCGAGTATATCGAGAAAGACGGCATTACACACGGCCTAGACATGTATACAGAGGCGAAAGCACGCTTTCTCGAAGTATTTAAAAATCACATCTTGGCCCCACGTGGTTTGGACTACAAGTTCCAATTCACAGGCCCTACTGGTACCAACGCTGTGGAAGCGGCAATGAAGCTAGCTCGCAAAGTGACTGGGCGTTCAAACATTGTTTCTTTTACTAATGGCTTCCACGGTTGTACTTATGGTGCACTCGCGGTGACAGGTAACCATCACCATCGTGGTGGCGGCGGTATTCCAGTCAATAATTCAGTCACGCGTATTCCGTATGACGGCTATGCGAACGTTGATGGTCTCACCTTGTTTGAGACGATGCTTAATGACGCTTCAAGCGGTTTAACCGGTGGTGATAAACCTGCCGCTGTATTACTTGAGGTCGTTCAAGGTGAAGGTGGCTTAAATGCCGCATCTAATGAATGGTTACAACGCTTACAAACTATCTGTAAAGCACACGATATCCTGGTGATTGTCGATGATATTCAAGCAGGTTGTGGGCGTACGGGGACTTTCTTTAGCTTTGAGCCTTCAGGCATCAACCCTGATATTGTGACCTTGTCCAAATCAATTGGTGGTTACGGCTTACCTATGGCAGTCGTTCTACTCAAACCTGAGCTAGATCAATGGGCACCGGGTGAGCATAACGGTACATTCCGTGGTAACAACCATGCCTTTGTGACCGCTGCCGAAGCCATCGAAACCTATTGGCTAGATGATCAGTTCCAAACCCATATTCAAGCGCGTGCGGATCAGCTCAACAAAGTCCTGCAAGATATGCTTGCTAAAAATAGCGACTTATTTGAGATCATCAAAGGACGAGGATTGATGCAGGGTATTGCCTGTAAGAACGGTGATATTGCCGACGACATAACCAGCTTGTGCTTTGATAATGGCATGATCATCGAAACAGCCGGCCCAGAAGACGAAGTGATTAAATTCTTCTCTCCGCTGACCGTCAGTGAAGCTGAAATGGAGAAAGGCTTACAAATTTTCGTTAAGTCCGTTGAGCAGTACAAGAAAGAGAAGCTCAAAAAAGCATCATAAAGACATAACGAATAGACAAATAATAAGGAACAATCATGATTGTCCGCACATTAGAAGAATGTCAAAACAGTGATCGCCGCGTGGTCGCAGAAAATTGGGAAAGCGTACGCATGTTGCTACGTGATGATAACATGGGATTTTCATTCCATATCACCACCATTTATGCGAACACAGACACGCATATCCATTATCAGAATCATCTAGAATCAGTCTATTGCATGTCTGGTGAGGGTGAGATTGAAACGACTGACGATGGCAAGGTTTATCCAATCAAGCCCGGCACGCTGTATATTCTAGATAAACATGACGAGCACCAGCTACGCGCAAATAAAGGTGTTGATATGGTCATGGCCTGTGTGTTCAACCCGCCCATCACAGGGAAAGAGACACACGATGAAAACGGTGTTTATCCATTAGTCGATTAACCGTCAAGGGGCAGCGGGATGCTGCCCCTGTAAACCCAATCGACCTTTTTGTTCATAAAGCCCACAAGGAGCTCACATGAATCATACCGTTGAAAAGATCGGCGGTACGTCGATGTCAGCCTATGACGCTGTCATGGATAACATCTTTTTGTACCCGTCAAACCCATATAACCGAATTTTTGTTGTTTCTGCTTACGCTGGCATCACGGATGCATTGCTGGAGTGTAAGCGTTCGGGTAAACCAGGCATTTATCGCTTACTCGCCGCGAACAACCCAAAATGGCGCGATGCGATGGATGAGCTAGAACAGCGTATGCTATTGATTAATAGCAACATGTTCCCTGACCCTGTTTTTCGTGAGCGTGCCGATAATTTTATTCGCCAGCGAATGGAAAAAGCGCATAGCTGTATCGAAGGCATACTCGAAACCTGTAACTATGGGCAGTTTTCTCTGGAAAGCTATTTGCCGCAAGTCCGTGAGTTCCTGTCGTCAATTGGTGAAGCACATAGTGCACACAACTCGACGCTGCTCCTCGAAAGTGTTGGCATCAACTCACGATTTGTCGACCTGTCTGGCTGGGACAATCCGGATGAAGGCAAAGGTGATCTCAATACAGTCATCGCCAATGCGATGGACGACATTGATTTCAGCAATGAGCTGCCCATCGTTACCGGCTACGTCTACTGTGATGAAGGTCTGATGAAGACCTACGACCGCGGCTACAGTGAAATGACCTTTAGCCGAATTGCAGTGCTGACTAAGGCAAGCAGCGCCGTGATTCATAAAGAATACCATTTGAGCAGTGCAGACCCCCGCATTGTCGGCCCTGAACGTGTACAGCCAATGGGCCTCAGCAACTACGATGTGGCTGACCAACTGGCAAACCTTGGTATGGAAGCGATTCATCCTAACGCGGCCTCTGGCATGCGCGCTGTAGGTATTGAACTGGTCGTTAAAAATACCTTTGAACCTGAGCATGCTGGTACGGTGATCTCTCACAAATACCGTCCAAAGGACAATGAGATCGAAATCATTGCTGGCCGTGACAAAGTGCTTGCGCTACACATTTTTGACCAATCAATGGTCGGACATTGTGATCAAGTCAGTTACGACGTGATGGAAATCATTCGTGAAGAGAACGTTCAGCTAATCAGTAAAGAGATGAACGCTAACTCCATTACTTACTACTTAGATGGTAAGACCGCGAGCCAAGATAAGGTCATCAATCGGGTTGAAAAGCTATATCCAAAAGCGAAGATTACCGGTGAAATGGTCGCACTGATTTCTGTTATCGGCAGCCGTATCGACTCAAACCAAACAATGAGTAAAGGGATGCTTGCGCTACTTGATGCGGAGATCAACCCTAAAGCGGCTCACTCTTCAATGCGCGATGTGGATGTGCAATACGTTGTCCTTGATAAGTATTACCATGCCGCTATCTGTGCATTACACGCTTGCTTTATTGAAAAGCCCGCACCAAAACCGACAGTGCGTGCTGCATAACCTAGCAGCAACACATTGTGAGTTTGAAAATGCCTCCAACCTGGGGGCATTTTTATGCGCATTTTTCGCGTAGTTGGGCAAGCTTACCCTTATAAACCACCAGCCTAATGTTTAATCATTATTGATAATGCCTAGATAGAAGGTAAAATGCCGCACTTTATTTGGTTAAGTGTTCCTCGTTTATGATCGACCCTAATTTGCTTCCTGTTTACTTAACAGCCGTTGCCGCGCTGCTATTCGTCCCCGGGCCAGATATGTTATTGATTATTAGCGCGAGTCTTAGCTATGGTCGACGGGTCGGTGTTGCCGCGAGTTTAGGCAACGCTACCTCTGGACTGATTCTTACCGTATTAGCGGCCACTGGCGTTTCAGCCGTGATTGCAATGTCCCCGATTGCGTTAACGGTTCTCCAGTATGTTGGTGCAGCGTATCTACTCAAAATGAGTATTGATACGTGGAGAGCATCACCTGCTGAAAGCGAAGCGGTACAGTATCAACAAAAAATGGGGCGCTATCTCTATAAGCGTGCCGTGATGACGAACCTGCTCAACCCTAAAGCGTTACTCTTTTTTGTTTTATTCTTGCCGCAGTTTATCTCACAGCAGATACAAGCATCATCGAGCACTCAGCTATTAACGCTCGGCCTTCTACTTAATGCACTCGGCCTTGCGTTTAATGTCATACTGGTCGCGATCGTAGGTAAACTTGGTAATCAGATGCTGACCAACACCCACATTCAAAGCTATCAACACAAAATTATGGCCATCGTCTTTGCATTATTGGCTATTTGGCTTTTTACTCAGCAGTTATCTGTATAGCGAGCTCCGCAGCGAAGCGGTAAGCCTGCAAAGATGAAAATCCAGCAATCAACAAACGTGAACTTAGACATCAAACTTTGTCATAATGGTCGCTCAGCTATCAATAGGAGAACGTGTAATGGATGAAAACACCGCCACGCTACTTAACTTGCGTGTTATAGAAGTTAGCGATTATCAACCCTTAGCAGAGTTGATGGACCTTGTCTTTCCGGATGTCGGCGGTGCTTGGCCAAAAAGCACGATCATGCAACTGGTAACGGCCTTTCCTGATGGCCAGATATGCATTGAAGATAACGGTAAAATCGTCGCCGCTGCCCTCACACTCAAAGTCTCTTACAACCGTTTTTCTCTCCCTCATACTTATAGCGATATCATTACCGACGACGGCGTAGTGTTTCATGATGCGAAAGGTGATGCGCTTTACGGGTTAGATGTGTTCGTGCATCCGGACTACCGCGGGCACCGCTTGGGACGTCGTCTCTATGAGGCGCGCAAAGATCTTTGCCAAGCATTAAATCTAAAGGCAATTCTAGCGGGTGGGCGCATTCCTGGTTATCACAAACATACCGATGTGTCAGTGACTGACTACATTAACAAGGTAAGACGTAAAGAGATTCACGATCCTATCCTCTCGTTTCAGCTGTCTAATGACTTTGACGTCAAACGGCTAATGAATCGTTATTTGCCCGAAGATGATAAATCCGCAGGTTACGCAACATTATTGGAGTGGGATAACTTCTTTTATGAGGAAGACGCATCATCGGTGCACGATATTGATAAAACCATTGTGCGCCTCGGGGTTGTGCAATGGCAGATGCGCCACGTGTTATCCGTTGACGATCTGCTCAACCAAGCCGAGTTTTTTGTTTCTTCTTTAGCCAATTATCAATCGGACTTTGCCCTATTCCCGGAGTTTTTCTGTGCACCGTTAATGGGGCTTGCACCAGATAAACGCTCGGTGGAGGCGATACGTTTTCTTAGTGAGTTTACCCAAGCCATTAAACAACGCTTTTCTCAGCTGGCGGTGACTTACAACATCAATATTATCGCAGGGAGTATGCCAGTCCTCGAAGATGGCAAGCTCTACAATGTGTCTTACCTGATGCATCGAGACGGCAGCATTGACGAACAGTACAAAATCCATATCACGCCACATGAGCAACGAGACTGGGTGATCGATGGCGGTGATACAGTAAAAGTTATCGAAACCGACGCAGGCCGCGTTGGCATTCTTACTTGTTATGATGCGGAATTCCCAGAGTTAGGGCGGATCCTTGCCGAGCAAGGGGTACAGATTTTATTTGTTCCTTTCTGGACAGATACCAAAAATGGTTATCTTCGAGTCCGTTTGTGCGCTCAAGCTCGCGCAATTGAAAACGAATGTTATGTTGCTATTGGTGGTAGTGTCGGCAACTTGCCCCGTGTCGATAACGTTGATATTCAATATGCCCAGTCGGCGGTCTTTTCACCGTCTGATGTGTATTTCCCTCACGATGCGACACTCGCAGAGGCGAACGCAAACACGGAGATGATGATCTTCGCGGATGTTGACCTTGATAAACTCAAAATGCTGCATGAACGAGGCTCAGTCACCAACTTGAAGCACCGCAGGCCTAAGCTCTATGCCAGTCATTTAAGCCAAGAATAAGCCAAAGCCCGGTGACTCAGGCAAGGGCCATTTAGACGCCAAGAGAGCATGATTCGTGTCTATCGCACTGACTTTGTCCAAGGTCAGTGCATTTACTGGTGCAAAGGAACACTCTCTTGATAGAATTACCCCGTATCTGCGAAAGCGTTATTAAGAGAGATTCCCAATGGGACGAAGTTTTGAAGTTCGTAAAGCGTCAATGGCCAAAACCCAAGGCGCAAAAATTAAGGTTTACTCAAAATACGGTAAAGAGATTTACGTATGTGCTAAAAATGGTGGCTCAGATCCAGAGAGTAATCTATCACTGCGCCGCTTGATGGAAAAAGCCAAAAAGGATCAAGTGCCTGGGCATGTCATTGACAAGGCACTTGATAAAGCTAATGGCTCTGGTGGTGAGAACTATGAAGTAGCTCGGTACGAAGGATTCGGCCCTGGTAGCTGTGCGGTGATTGTTGATTGTTTAACCGACAACAACAGCCGTACCTACATGGATGTTCGCCAATGCTTTGTCAAAAATGATGCGAAAATTGGTACACCGGGCGCGGTGTCTCATATGTTTGAACATCAAGCGGTGTTTCAATTTCAAGGTACAGATGAAGAAGGCACGCTGGAAGCCCTGGTCATGGCTGATGTGGATGTCTCCGACATCGAAGCAGACGAAGGGGTGATTACGGTTTTCGCGCCTCATACAGAGTTTTTCAAAGTGAAAAATGCGCTGAGCGACTTTCTTGGCGACACGCCGATTGATCTTGAGGAGATCACCTTTGTCCCTCAAATCGATACTGAGGTCAGTGGCGATGATGTTGAACGTTTTGAAAAGTTCCTCGACATGCTTAATGATTGCGACGACGTACAAAACGTCTATCACAACGCTGAGCTAGTATAGTTCCGTGCTTGACACACTAGAGCGCCTCACCTCAGAGATGGCGCTCTATTTTTCATCAAGTTGGGTTAATAACATTTGTGAGAACAACGCCCAACTCTGACGAAACCGATCCTCGCCTTGCGATAAATAGCTTTGTAAGCCCGCTCCAAGAAAGAAAGCGTCCACCACCCGAATTGCCGTATCTATCTGATACTGCGGAATCTTCCCTTGATAAAAGTACTCGATTGCTCGGGTATATTCGGTTAAGCCGTGCTGAGAAAAACGTTGTATTGCCGCACGAAATTGCCCATCAAATAATGCTTGAGTCGTGAAGCTATACATCGCCTTCATCGCATAAGGCTCGCATTGCATGGTCAGGTATAAGGTATCGCCTGTCACCGCTAAATAACTTTCAAAGTCTTCGAAATTAGCCGGCTCAGCCACGGCTAAAAACATCGAAATGAGCTCATCCACAGCCGCATATTTTACTGCATCAAGATTATCAAAGTGATGATAGAGCGCGCCTTTGCTGATCCCCGCTTTTTTACCCAACTTTGTTGCTGTGAGTGCCGCAAGCCCTTCATTACCAACGATTTCCAATGTGGTTGAAAGAATATGTTGCCGCATCGCCCGCGACGCAATTTCATGCTTATTCATCGTTATTTGATCAAATTTGAAAGTCCAAGTGAAAAAATAAAACATACCGAATGTTCATTCAAATATTTACGCGCAAAATGTGACCGATAACCGAATGATTTATCGACAGCTATGCGTGCCAAAAAAGGATAAGTGAAAGTCGATGTTGTAAAATAACAGCYGAGCACGCAAAGACAGGTGCGGTCTCTGTGTCTACAATAACAAGAGGAAAATCAACGAAAGTCGGATAGGAACGATGAAAAGATTATGGGCTTTATTACTGATTATGAGTGTCTCGGTATCCGTGAATGCCAAAACGACTTATGTGGTAGGCGTACAGAGCTTTTCTCAGTATTATCCCTTTTCAGCGTATTCTAATCGCAGTTATTCAGGGTTTAATCGCGAGTTACTCGATATGTTCGCCAACACGCATCACTATCGCTTTGTGTACAAAGCTTTACCACTCACAAGCCTTCCTTCCCGTTTTGTCGATGGTGTCGTTGATCTTAAATATCCAGATAGTCCCGATTGGGATCGCGACATCAAAAAAGGCGTCAATGTCATTTATAGTGAGCCTGTGGTTGATTATATCGACGGCGTCATGGTTATCGACCAAAACTATGGTCAACCTATTGACCAATTACAACGACTAGGAACCGTCGTGGGCTTTACCCCTGAACTTTATCAATCACGTATCCGTTCGGGCCAAACACGCTTAAATGAGAGCTACAAATATGATTCTTTGATGATGAAGCTTGTCAGCGGTCGTATTGATGGCGGCTATGCCAATATCGCTGTTGCACAGTTTTATCTTGATCAAATGGGCTTTAAAAAAGGATCGGTACGCTTTGATGATACCTTGCCCCATGAAAAAGGGACTCGACGGCTTTCCACCATCCATCATCCCAAGCTCATCGACGAATTCAATCAGTTTCTATCCGATAAGCAAGAGGCGATATCTGCACTAAAAGCGCGCTATGGCATAGAGTAAGGGAGGATTATCAGAGCAACGCTGTCAACGCCTTCCTTTGAGGGAGCGAATCAGTTAATGCTTTAATTCAGTATACGATATTGTATACTCGAGCCGCCCGTTCGGGCAGGATAAGTGTGTTGTGTCAATATAGTGAAGAGTACTCTTGAATAATCAGCTTATCAGTTTGGATTTATTTTACGCGATAGAGCATCTGATGCCCGGTAAGCGCACGGCGGCATTGTTTCGTCGCTCGATCAAACATCTCCCTGTCACGACCTTGTCTCTCCCTCACTATGATTCTGCAGCCGGACTTCAGCTCGCGCTCTTTCGCCACTGTCGAAACTATGTCGCGTTTACGCAAGGCAAACCCATCTCACCCGATTTTGACTTTTCTGGTACCGCTGAACAGATCCTAGCGGCAGAGTCGGTAATGAAGGCATTTATTCGCGGCGCCTATTGGTGGGTTGAGTATCATATGGGGCTATATCGTGAAGACTGGAGTCAAGAGCAGACGCAACGTTGGTTAAGAGATTTACGGCTGTTGGTACAAGTTATTATTGGGATTGGTAATTGCACGAATGCTGCCTTTTTAATCACCCACCGTGGCCCGATTCAAGCGCTCACTTATGATACGCATTTAGAACCCTTCCTAAACAATTATTAGCGCGGTGATTGAGCGCGCTATTCATTGACCGTTTCGCTGTTTCGTCATGTTTTTTCGATAGCCTGAGTCCAATACTCATGAAATAGGCTCTTGTATGAAGCGATTGAAACGCTATCAATATGAGCGATACGCCATACTCTGTCGTGCCTCTTACCCTACCTATTTTGATCACACCCAGTATGGATTCAGTCCCCATGGCCGGCGTGATATTTATGACCGATGGGGACGATGTATTATCCGGGTGCTTTGGCGGGAAAACGATGACGCGGTCGTGGTCTTTCGTGGTTCGCAAACCGCCTGGGATTGGTTGGTCAACTGTGCGTGCACACCTAAAACGATCACTATCGATGGTAAGAAGTGTCACGTCCATTGGGGGTTTCACTATCTTCTCACACAAAAAAGTTTGTCATGGCAACCGCACAAACGCCAATACCGACACATGACAGACAGCCAATTTGCGGATATTGCCCAAGCGGCCGATCACACCGTGCTTGAAGGAGAGACAGTACTCACTAAATTAATCTCTGCGTTAACCCCTTTTTTACACGCAGGTAAACATATTTCTTTTATCGGCCATTCTTCAGGGGGCGCCATGGCGATTATCGCTGCAGCAAAGCTAAATCATCAATTTGGCGGGGCAATCAAGCGCATCGTGACGTTTGGACAGCCGGCTGCCGGAATGTGGCGTTTTAAGCAATTATACCCTTTCTCAACACGTACCTATCGTATCTGTTGTGATGTCGATATGGTCACATTCTTACCTGCCATTCCCTTCGTGTACTGGCATGTAGGACGATTACTTTGGTTACACGAGAATAAAATTTATACCAATACACCCTCTTTATTTCGAATCTTGCGCGTCCTCTATAGTTGGTTAACGCGCCCGATTGCCTACCATTACATGGATAAATATATCCGGCGCAAGGATTACTTTGACCAGCACTAGCCCTCACATCAGTCAGGCGGTGAAGTGTAAACTATGTTGAAACGTGATCCTGTGCGCACGGATCCCGGCTGACTCAAGAAGTTAACCAATGATTCATGAGGTTTTAACAGTGGCTCACCATGCTCGCAGACGCGCCCACAATTTATGATGGGTCAGTATAACTATTTAATCACGATCAGAAAGGAACCATGCCGTGAGCAAGCATATTGATCAACGTCCATTAGATACAGAGCCTGAGTTCAACCGCTTTATTGATGCAGCATTAAGTCGTCGCCGTTTTTTACAAGGCACCGGAGCGGCCAGTGCTGTCGCTTTTTTTGCTGCCAATCCAGTTGCGAAAGCAGTAGCAGATACAATGAGCCAAAGTGAACTGCTCGGCTTTGAGGCGATCCCAACATCAACAACTGATACAGTGAACGTACCTTCAGGATATAAAGCTGACGTACTGGTCTCTTGGGGCGATCCTCTTTTCGCTAACGCACCTGCTTTTTCCCAACAAAATGGCGCCGATGCCCAAGCACTCCAATTTGGTGATAACAATGATGGCATGACGTTTTTCCCTCTCGCCAATGATCGTGCTTTATTAGCGGTAAATAATGAATACATCAATGATGAATATTTATTTGAGCACGGCGGTAAAAATATTTCGGCCGATGATGCACGTAAGTCACAAGCGGCGCATGGCGTCTCTTTGGTTGAGTTGAAAAAAATGGATGGCCGCTGGCACGTCAACCAAGAGGGCCGCTTGAATCGTCGTATTACGGCCTACACTGAAATGGCCATGACGGGCCCCGCAGCCGGGCATTCGTTACTCAAAACCGCCGCCGATCCTTCAGGAAAAAAGATCCTGGGCACCTTTAACAATTGTGCTAATGGCGAAACACCCTGGGGCACGTACCTGACCTGCGAAGAAAACTTTAACGGCTATTTTGCCAGCGCAAAAAACGTTACCTTGGGCAAAACGTATCAGCGCTACGGTATCAGCGATTCTGATTGGGGCTATGATTGGTACAAACATGACGAACGCTTCGATGTGGCTAAACATCCCAACGAGCCACATCGCTTTGGTTGGGTGGTTGAAATTGATCCTATGGATCCGAAGTCAACGCCGAAAAAGCGCAGTGCACTAGGGCGCTTTAAACACGAGAATGCCGCACTCACTGTTAATGACGATGGTCATGTTGTGGTTTACATGGGTGACGACGAGCGTGGCGAACACCTTTATAAGTTTGTCTCTGAGGGAAAATACGATCCGAGTAAAGGTAGCGCTAATCGTGATTTGCTCGAAAATGGCACCTTGTATGTCGCCAAATTTACTGGCAGCGACGACGAGCTAAACGGCCAAGGTGAATGGTTAGCGCTGACCTTTGGCAAAAACGGTCTCACGCCAGAAAACGGCTTTCCTGATGAGGCCAGCGTGCTCATTTTTGCCCGAGAAGCAGCAACACAAGTGGGGGCCACTACCATGGATCGCCCAGAATGGGTGGCCGTGCATGCCGACAAAAAACACGTTTTCTGCACGTTAACCAATAATAAGTACCGCGGCGTCAAAGACAACCAACCCCTCAATGCCGCTAACCCCCGCACGGAAAATCCTTATGGCCATATTATTCGTTGGGCTCCTACTCAAGGCGATCATACCCGTGACACCTTTGAGTGGGATATTTTTGTGATGGCAGGCCATCCTGAAAAGCAATCTGGCTTAATGGCAGGCACAGACAACATCAACAAAGACAATATGTTTAATAGCCCGGACGGCATCGGCTTTGATCGCGCCGGACGTCTTTGGATCCAAACCGACGGCAATTATTCCAACGAAGGCGATTTTGCCGGCATGGGCAATAACCAAATGTTATGCGCGGATACTCAAACAGGCGAAATTCGTCGCTTCCTCACGGGGCCTACCTCATGTGAGATCACAGGGCTGACGTTTACCCCTGATTCACGCACTATGTTTGTCGGCGTCCAACACCCTGGTGCTCACTTTCCTGCTGGTGGCAACGCTATACCGCGCTCTTCGGTCATCATGATCACCAAAGAAGACGGCGGAGTCATTGGCAGTTAAGCCGTTTAACTCACAAACCCCCGTCAAAGCCCTTGTTTTTATGAGGGCTTTTTATATGTCCTTCAAACCACCACACCCGACGCTCAAACACGCACGACCCATAAGCTTATATCTTGGTGACGGACAGCGGAATGAACACTATTTGCAAAGTATGCGTTTTATTTTTGTTCACTTGGGGGCAGAATAGCGCCATCACTCGGGTAGGCGTTAACGGAAACCATGGAGATAGATTTTTTGTCTGAGTTAAGCAATATTGTCCAACTACTGTTAGAAAACAAGTTATTAACCACCGTCGGAGTGGTTGTCGTAGTCAGTCTCGTTCGCCGACTGATCCTACGCCACATTCGTGGTGACAGTAATTTTCTTAGCGAAGATCAGCGTAAATGGATGTCTCGCACGAAAAACGGGGCGTTTACTACCCTGTTACTTTTTCTATTCCTGTTTTGGAACACCGAAATCAATGAATTTGCGTTATCATTGACTGCCATCGCCGTTGCTGTTGTCGTCGCCTCAAAAGAGATCATTTTATGTTTCACCGGTTCAATTCAACGCGCGAGCTCTCGCTCGTTTCGTATTGGCGATTGGATTGAAGTCGGTAACACACGCGGTGAAGTGATCGAACACAATTTAATGGCGACGAAAATTCAAGAAATTGATACCCATAATGGCCATTATTGCTATACCGGAAAAACCGCGACCCTCCCAAATAGCTTGTTCTTTGCCACCACGGTGAAAAATCTTAACTTTATGAAGCGGTATGTGTATCACCATTTTCATCTGGTGATCCGCGGCGATATTAATTTATATCCGCATATTCCCGCGTTATTGGCACGTATTGACGATCATAGTGAAGATTTTATGGATATCGCTCGGCGATACAATCATGTGATAGAGCGTCATGCGGGCGTCGATTTACCCGGCCCTGAGCCACATTTATATTTATCGCACACCGAAACAGGCGAACAGCTTGTTCACGTTCGACTCTTTTGCCCAACAGAGCGCGCAGCGGAACTGGAGCAGCTGATCCGTGAAGATATTATGACATTGTATTGCGAGAAGCTGCTTCCCATCGCAGACGGTAAACAACTGGAAGCGGAAGAGCCACAGACAACAGATACCTCTGTGCCGTTGGCCAACGCGTAACAACTAGAAGCGCTCATTCCCCTCATGAGCGCTTTTTTGATCGAAAGCACTTTTTTCGAAAGATTTTGGGGTCGAAAAAAGCAAATTATCGTCGAAAAAAATTATAGCAGAAACAGTGTCCCTAAACCCAAAAAGGCGACAAAGCCGACAATGTCGGTCACAGTGGTTAAGATCACTGAGCCGGAGAGTGCTGGGTCAATTTTCAGTTTATTTAATAGCACTGGAATAAATATTCCTGCCAAGGCGGCACTGATAATATTAGCGACTATTGCACTCCCAATCACCGCACCTAAGCCCCAACTATCAAACCAATATCCTGCAATAACACCAATCACCACAGCCCATAAAACCCCATTAAATAAGCCGACTTTAAACTCTTTCGTAAGCAGGGGTTTTAAGTTGGCCTTAGAAATTTGTCCAAGTGCTAAACCACGTACGATCAAGGTGAGCGTTTGGCTGCCGGCAATTCCTCCCATGGATGCAACAACTGGCATTAATACCGCCAGCGCCACCACTTGTTGTAGCGTAGCTTCAAACAAACCGATAAACCAGGAGGCGAGAAAGGCCGTCATTAAGTTGATACCCAGCCATAGTGCGCGATTTCGAGCACTTTTCATCACCGGCGAGAATAAGTCCTCGTCTTCATCTAGACCCGCAGAGGCCATAATTTGCGCTTCGGCGCGCTCGGCTTGCATCTCATAGGCGGTGCCCAAATCGAAACGACCAATCAAGAGCCCTCCCTCGTCGAGAACGGGTAAGGCAATCTCTTCACTGTTTGCCACTTTGTCAGCACTGGCGTAGATGTCGTCGCGCGCATTCAAGCTGGGAAATTGGTCTCGAACCAGCTCGCTAATTTTTAATCGTCCATCCGCGCCAAATAACTGGTGGATTGGCACCGCACCCACCCAAAAGCCTCGACTATCGACCACAAATACGTGATCACAATACTTTGGCATAACACGCCGCAACCATCGTAATACCACGTTAATTTTCGTTTTTGCAGGAACGACCAAAGGCTGATGATCACACCAATGCCCAACCTGATTATCTGCATACTGCTGGGCGGAGGCATAACGTTGCTTTTGCTCTGAATCCATCCGACCTAGCGCTTCTTCCAGTAATGGCTCGGTCAGCACATCTTGCAGCTCAAGTAAGGTATCAGCATCCAAGTCGGCGAATAGTGCATGCAACTGATCATCATCCACCGCACGGATAATCGCTTCACTGGCATCATCTCGCATTTCAGCCAGCACAGGCAGCTGCAATGACGATGACAGTTGTTCCCAGAATCCCACACGATCGGTCAACGGTAAGGCTTCTAACAATAACGCAAGGCTATCTAAACTATGTGCCTGCTCAATATCTTGCACGACATCAAGCGAACCTTGATCGACTTTTGACAGCAGATCATCAATCACTTCTTGTCTCTCACTGGTTTGCATGGTATTTCCTTCATAACGAAACCATGGGCGGAAAACGCATTGGCTAGGCCCGATGAGGATCATCCGTCGCCCACAAAATGCTATGACATCGCCGCAATTGGTATGCGATGGTTATCACATATCATCGCTGATTTTTCTGATTCTTACCACGCATAATCATTATCGCTTCTATGGTGAGACAAGGGCTAAATAACAACGAGTAATGATGACAATGCCTGTAAAATCGAACGATAAAGTCTGTGTCGGTTGGCGCGAATGGGTGAGCCTTCCTGAGCTCGATATAGCCCGCATCAAAGCGAAAATCGATACGGGTGCACGCACCTCCTGTTTACACACGTTTAAAATTGAAGAGTTCGAGAAAAGCGGCCAGGCGTGGGTAAGATTCTGGGTCCATCCAAACCAAGGCGATGACGAAACCGCCGTTCAAGCCGAAGCACCGGTTCTCGCACGACGCCTCGTACGTGATTCCGGAGGACACGAGCAACTACGATATGTGATACAAACAACGATAAAAGCGGGAACCTTGTGTTATCCCATCGAAATGACACTCACCGCACGCGATAACATGCGATTTCGTATGTTACTGGGACGCACCGCAATGGCAGGTAAGATCATTGTCGATCCCATGTCTTCATTCCTCCTCGGTAAATAAGGAGCCCCAAGCGCAATGAAAATCGGTATTCTTTCGCGTAACAAAAATCTTTACTCTACGCGCCGCCTCATCGAAGCCTGCGAACAACGTGGCCATGATTACAAGATCATCGACGCATTACGCTGCTATATGAGTATCAACTCAACCCAACCGTCTATTCATTTGGCAGGGGAAGATCTCGGTGGGTTCGATGCGATTATTCCACGGATTGGCGCGTCCGTTACCTACTATGGCTGTGCTGTCTTACGCCAGTTTGAAATGATGGGTGTCTTTCCGATGAACGAGTCTGTCGCCATCACACGTTCGCGGGATAAGCTGCGTTCTATGCAGCTGCTATCACGCAAAGGCATCGGTATGCCGCACACTGGTTTTGCCAGTAAACCGGGTGATATTGCCGATTTGCTGACGATGGTCGGAGGCACGCCAGTGGTGGTGAAACTGCTTGAGGGAACCCAAGGTATTGGCGTTGTGCTCGCCGAGACCAAAAAAGCCGCAGAAAGTGTGATCGAAGCATTTATGGGCCTTAAAGCCGATATCTTAGTGCAAGAATATATTCGAGAATCAAGCGGTGCTGATATTCGCTGCTTTGTTATCGGCGATAAGGTGATTGCGTCGATGAAACGCCAAGCACAACCTGGCGAGTTTCGATCGAATCTTCATCGTGGCGGGACCGCGACCCTCGTTCGGATCACACCTACGGAGCGCAGAACCGCAGTGGCGGCAGCCAAAGCCATGGGACTGAATGTCGCGGGCGTCGATCTGTTACGTTCAGAACGTGGCCCGTTGGTCATGGAAGTCAATTCATCACCAGGTTTAGAAGGCATCGAGCGCGCAACAGGAAAAGATGTTGCCGGACTAGTGATTGATTATATAGAAAAAAATGCCAAACCTCAGAGGACACGCACACGTGGGAAGGGCTAAACAAAGCGACGCCATCGAGATCGGTGGACAACATATTCAAGCCGGTCAGCGAGCGAGTCTCGAACTTGAAATTGCTCGTTTGTACACACATTCACCGCTTAACGTCAGTGTTGAAGTACTGCATGGTAAGTTAAATGGCCCTGTGCTGCTTGTTTGTGCCGCCATCCACGGAGATGAGCTCAACGGCATTGAAGTGGTTCGTCAAGTCATGGCCAAAATCGATCCGAAAAAGTTACATGGCACCTTAATCGCGATTCCTGTTGTGAATGTGTTTGGGTTTATTCACAAATCACGGTATCTCCCTGACCGCCGAGATTTAAATCGCTCATTCCCCGGATCAGAGCGAGGATCAATAGCGGGAAGAATGGCGTATCAGCTCTTTGAGCAAGTGATTCGCCAATGTAGCCATGTTATCGATTTACATACCGCGGCCATTCATCGCACCAACCTGCCTCAGATTAGAGCCAATCTGGAGAATCAAGAGGCGGCGGCGATGGCAACCGCATTTGGCGCGCCTGTGGTGGTCGATGCCGCATTGCGTGAAGGATCGCTACGCGCCGAAGCTGAGCGTATTGATATTCCCGTGATCACCTATGAAGCCGGTGAGGCGCTTCGTTTTGAGCCTTATGCGATTAATGCCGGTGTACGAGGGGTGATTCGTGTGATGCGCTACCTGGGCATGTTACGCCAAACACGTCGAAAAACACCTTATCAGCCCGTCACAGCCCGATCAACAAAATGGGTGCGTGCAGAAGCCGATGGTTTATTGAGAAGTCACGTGGCGCTTGGACAAAGTGTCAACCGCGATCAAGTCATTGGCATTATCAGTGATCCCGCAGGCACAACAGAAACCGAAATCAAAGCCCAGCAAAGTGGTATCGTCATTGGTCAGCATACCCTCCCTGTAGTGAATGAAGGGGATGCGATTTTCCATATTGCGTTCTTCTCACAGCCCGATGACTTGATTGAGCAACATATGGAAGATTATCGCGATCAAGTGAAAGATGATCTCGATGATGAAATAAAATGGGGGATTGGCACCCTATCAAGTTGATCTCAGCAGTAAAAAGCAACCGTACTACTTGCATCGATCACCAGGATTCATAACACTAGACGCCTGTAGCACGGACTCCTGTCCGGTCAACAAGAGGAATAACATCATGCTGACATGGCAAGACATCGTCGCTCGAAGTGAAAACGGCAATCTCACACCGCCGTCGCGAGTCGAAAAAACCGAACAAGAGTGGCAAGCACAACTCAGTGATGACGCTTTCCGAGTGACACGCCAAAAGGGCACAGAACGCGCGTTTAGCTCGGGCATGTGTACCCTATTTGAGCCAGGCCTCTACGGCTGCGTGTGCTGCGGCACCTTGCTGTTTGATGCCGGCGAAAAGTTCGATTCAGGCACAGGTTGGCCCTCGTTTACCCAGCCAGCGCAAGACAATGCCATTGCCTATCACAAAGATACAACCCATGGCATGACGCGTATTGAAACCACCTGTGCCAGCTGTGATGCTCACCTGGGTCACGTCTTCCCAGATGGTCCCGAGCCATCTGGCTTACGTTTTTGTATGAATGCCATTGCACTTAAAAAAATGGATTAATGCTTTAAAGGGCGAGTCTGCCTCGCCCCGTATTTTACTCAGCAATACCGCCTTGTGTCAGTTTGGTTGGATCAAGCAACTCAGCCAGCTTTTCTCGGCCTAGGTCAGTTTCTTCTTCGGCAACATCCAAAATAGGGCGGCCTTGTTGATACGCTTTTTTCGCGATGTCAGCCGCTTTCAAGTATCCAACTACAGGATTAAGCGCCGTCACTAAAATCGGATTGCGAGATAGCGCAGCTTGCAAATTGTCCTCTCTGACCTTAAAACTACGAATGGCTTTATCTGCCAGCAGTCGGCTAGATCCTGCGAGTAAATGAATACTTTGCAGTAAGTTTGAGGCAATCACAGGTAACATCACATTCAATTCAAAATTACCCGACTGACCGGCTACAGTGACAGTGGTGTCGTTGCCCATGACTTGTGCCGCGACCATAGCAGCGGATTCTGGGATGACGGGATTCACTTTCCCCGGCATAATAGACGATCCCGGCTGTAACCCCTCTAGCTCAATTTCTCCTAACCCGGCAAGTGGGCCCGAGTTCATCCAACGTAAATCGTTACTCAGTTTCATGGTTGCCACTGCGGTGGTCTTTAACTGACCATGCAGTGCCACCAGCGCATCCTGACTACCAATGGCGAAAAAGGGATTCTCGCTCGCCGTGAATGAGGAGTGGCTACACGCACAGACTGCGTTGGCAAAACGCTCGGCAAATAATGGATGAGCATTGATTCCCGTCCCCACTGCCGTGCCACCCTGAGCCAGTGCGCGCACCGATGATAGGCTTTGGGTAATTTGTACCATCGCATGTTCTATTTGCTGCGACCAAGCCTCCAGCTCCTGTCCAAGCGTCACAGGCATCGCATCCATCAAATGGGTACGACCCGTTTTCACGATATGGCCGACTTTGCTTTTCTTTTCCTGTAACGCGTCACGTAAATGCGCTAACGCGGGAAGTAAGGCTTTTTCACAGCCCAAAGTGGCACTGATTTGGATAGCCGTAGGAACAGAGTCGTTACTGCTTTGGCTCATATTGACATGATCGTTGGGGCTGACCGTTTCACCACATTTTTCAGAGGCCAAGGTTGCCAGCACTTCCTTCATATTCATGTTTGAGCTAGTGCCTGAGCCGGTCTGAAATACATCCACCGGAAACTGCGCTAAATGCTCACCAGCCATGATGGCTTCGGCACTTTGGCGAATCGCGTGGGCGATATTGCCATCCAGTAAGCCCAGCTCTTCGTTAGCCGTTGCCGCTGCATGTTTCACCATAGCTAACGCGCGAATAAAGTCCGCTGGCATGGTCAGTTCGCTGACCGAGAAATTGTTTACCGCTCGTTGGGTCTGCGCTTGATACAAGGCATCCGCCGGCACCTCAATATCGCCCATACTGTCTTTTTCGATACGAGTTTTTGTCATGGTCATATCCTTTTGTTTCACTATACTTTTCGATAATAGTTATCATTAACATATTAGCCACGGTTATTGAAACGTTACGCCTTACGCATTTCAAAAATGTCGTGCTAGGGCTTGTTTGATGTCCTAAGATGGCGCCACGATTAAAAACAACGAGTAAAACCATGCAAGAAGAAGCCAGTACGCGTATCGAAGATCTGATTACGGTCGTCGAGAATCAAATTACTGACCAAGAGCCTAAAAAAGTCGCCGAGACAGTTATGCGTCTGCGTATGACCGGCTATTCCCGCGAAGAAGCTATTGAATATATCGCGTGCGCATTGATGGTTGAGATTTACGACGTTAGCCAAAATAACGGGCAGTTCACACTATCACGTTACGAAGCCAACTTAGACACCCTGCCAGACATGCCATGGGCCGATGAGATGAATTTGGACTTGAGTGAGTAAACAAAAACGTTCCTGTCCATAACTCGCAATCACAAAAAAGCCGCTCAGCGCGGCTTTGATGTTTAGAATGGATAAACTTTCTCAAACTCTTCAAGCACCACATCCGAGTGCTCATCAAAATGCAGGCCGTGTGTTTTGGCGTACTGGGAGAAGTAACCCCAATGCGCTTCGTGCCAACATTGGTAAGAGCCATCTCCCTCTCCCTCACGTGCCGCAAATTCGGCACTAACTTGGTTAAACGGGCAATAGCTCACCTGTGTGGTTTTGACGATACACACGGGTCGCTGGTGACCATTAAGAACAATCTTATAATGTCCTTTTTGCGGGATCACCGCATTTTTCTCTTCCAAAGAGCTGCGTAACCGGCAATGCGCTTTCTTTTTGTTTAGGCTCACTAATGTCGCGACTTCATTCGCTCTCACCGTGTGATGACTTAAGGTGTCCACCACTACTTGATCATCGGCTGGCCGTTGGTCCGTGGGAAGAGTCGCAAGATATTGATGCCAAAAGGCGTTTTGTTCTTCAGTCATGGGTCTCGCCTTAATTATTATTGGTTTCTTTTTAAATGATTTCTTTCTGAACAGCTTCTTGGGCAGCGCTAACAGTGGTGATCATAACGTACGGATAGGCATTCGCCTATGAGCGAGCTAACGTTTCAAGGTTGCATTGTGAATAAATTCACACTTAAATCTCAATCGAGGCCAATTTTAACTAAAAAAAACGGCCCTTTTGGCCGCTTGAGAGATTGATTAAACTTAATCGCTAATAAATGGCAATAAGGCTTGGTGTAGCCGATCAATTTCATCAACGGTGTTGTAATGCATCATACCGATGCGGATCACACCACCTTTGTCTAAGATATCAAGCTGCTCGCACAACCCTTGGGCATAAAAGTGGCCATTCCACACGCAAAAATGTTGCTTCCCTAACACTTGCGCCACATCCGCGGGCGTGACGCCTTCAATCCGGATCGCAAAGGTTGGGGTTCTATAAGCCAACTGGTCATCATCCGTGATCCCATAAATGTGAACATTGGGATAGGCCTGCATCAGGTCAATAAAATGGGCGGATAACTGCTGTTCATGCGCCTGATACTGGCGATAGCTTTGTGCCAATCTTTCTCTTAGTGAACAATCAGGATCGCCCCACTGCGCGAGATATTCCACCACCGCAATAAATCCGGCAATCGCCTCAAAACTCTGAGTACCTGTTTCAAATCGACCGGGACCTTGGTTTGTGGCTGGCTCGACTTTGTACGGTTTCAACGTCTGTACCCACTCAGGCGCCACATATACAAAACCCAGATGTGGGCCAAAAAACTTGTACGCCGAACAGGCAAGAAAGTCACAGCCTAATGCTTGTACATCGACCAAATAATGCGGAGCGTAATGGACAGCATCGACATAGACTTTGGCACCAACCTTTCTTGCCATCTCTACCACGTTTGCTACATCCACCAAACTACCAGTGGTATTTGAGGCCAGCGTCACCGCAATCAGTTTGGTTTTGTCCGTAATAAGGCTGGCAAGATGCGTCATATCGATCGAACAATTGGATTCATCCACTCTCACCTGCTTAACAGTCGCCCCTTTATCGTGTGCGGCCTGCTGCCAGCTAGAGACATTAGAATAATGATCGAGTGCCGAGACAATCACCTCATCACCAGCTTGCCAATCACGGCTGATTGCGCGACTTAACGAAAACGTCAACGTTGTCATATTCGGGCCAAAGACCATACAGTCCGATGATGGCGCATTGACAAAAGCAGCGGCGCTATCACGTGCCTGTTGCATCATTGCGGTGGTGTGATGCCCAGAAAAAAATTGTCCCCCCAAGTTCGCATTATAGTGCCCCAGATAAGTCACCATGGCATCCAGTACAGATTGCGGTACTTGCGCCCCCCCTGGCCCATCAAAAAAAGCAACGGATTGGCCGCCAATAGTTTGCGTCAATGCAGGAAAATGGCCTCGTACTGCATGGGGAGAAAAAACTGCCGGTATCATCGTTACTTCCTTGTTGCTGTGAGTACAAATACATCCATCGTGCCTGATTGCGCATGATTAACGGGAGTAATCGGTTCAGCATAATGCCAAAGGGCACGATCATCGAGGGCCGCCATTTCACCCGGCATCAATGGGAGACTAAAGAGTGGTGCGCTGGTTTTGTGACGAAACACCTGAAAATCACCGCCATCAATATTATCGCGGCCAATGCTCACAATGGCGATATGATCAAAGCCGTCTTGGTGAACGCCTTCTGGGGCGACCTGCACAGATTGATTATCCGCCTGAATACGAATCTGGTGGATTTCGATATCATTATCATCACTAAGTTGATAGAGGTCGCGAAAGGTTCGGCACATCGCATGAAACCCTGGCGTTTGTACTGTCTCGGGCTCGATATCTTCAAACGTCCGTGCCACATCCCCTTGAAATTCATTAATGTCTGACGTTTGCATAAATGGTCGTGGCGGCAGCTTTTCAACCCCGCCGTCAAAGACATGAACGATCGAGTAACGACGCAGGCGAAATCCACCATCCGCATGCGAAGTGCCAGGTAACCGGTTAAATGAAGGTTGCAGTTGCTTGATATGATGATCATCTAACTGATTAAGCTGCATGAGTAGGGTTGAGGTATTCATGGCTGTCTCCTTTTGTCATGCCGAAGCACACAGTGATGCAATGCAATTGTCAGACAAAAAATTTAACAAATGCGCTACATGGAATAATCAATTAAATCCCCTACTATTTCCAGTTTTACCCCTAGATTTATCGACCAAAAAAGCCCTAAATAGCATTTTAGACTAGTTAAAAACGTTAAGCGATTGAAACGCTCCAGATGCATGATTACCATTTCCAAAACATTAGCATTAATGGCTAACAAAGATGAAAATAGCGATATTTTCCATAGGCAGAATGACTAATTACTGTCACGAAAAGTTGCCATTTAGAATGAATCAGTATGGTTCATTGATACCAAATAAGCCCTTTTTAGCGGAAGCGCCCGCTGATGCAGAGCCTTCTATACTCTCATTGAGTGCGCTATTTGCGCACGTTGTGAAACAAAAGGATTGATCAATGAGAACCATCGACCGTATCGTGATAACGAACCTTTAACTTCAACAAAACCCCATTTACAATAATGAAGGTAAAATAAGCAATCCCCAAGAGAGACTGTTGCCTGCAACGCATGATGACCGTTTCTTTTACTCACAATAACCGACCAGGGGAGGCACCCGTGAGCAATACACCTGATTCCAAAAGCCAAGACAGCTTCAACACCCGGCGTACCCTACACGTCAACGGTGAGAGCTATGATTATTATCGACTTGATGCATTGCCCGAGCCATTCGATATCAGTCGCTTACCCTACTGTTTAAAAGTGCTGTTAGAAAACTTACTACGTAAAGAAGACGGTAAGAATGTCTCTGCGGATGACATTCGTACGCTTTGTCAGTGGCAAGCCGACCACGCCGGACAAGATCAGGTCAATTTCACTCCGGCGCGCGTTGTCCTTCAAGATTTCACCGGCGTGCCTGCCGTGGTTGACTTAGCCGCTATGCGTGCTGCCATGCGCGACTTAAACGGTGATCCGGCCAAAATCAACCCACTCGGCGCGGTTGACCTGGTCATTGACCACTCCGTTATGGTGGATGACTACGGCCACGTTGATTCTCTACAGAAAAATACCGAGATTGAGTTCCAGCGTAACGGGGAGCGTTACCAATTTTTACGTTGGGGCCAACAAGCATTCTCTAACTTCCGTGTCGTGCCTCCAGGTACTGGAATCGTGCACCAAGTCAATCTCGAATATCTCGCTCCCGGCGTACTCGTCGAAGAAAAAGGTGGCAACAAGTTAGCCATGCCAGACACACTGGTTGGTACAGATTCTCACACCACCATGATTAACGGGCTCGGTGTGCTTGGCTGGGGGGTTGGCGGTATTGAGGCCGAAGCCGCAATGCTTGGGCAGCCTATTACTATGTTGATCCCTGAAGTGGTCGGCTTTGAGCTAAAAGGCGAATTGCCCGCGTCAGCTACTGCCACTGACCTAGTACTCACCGTCACCCAAATGCTGCGTGAACGTGGTGTGGTGGGTAAGTTTGTTGAATTTTACGGTCCTGGCCTCGCGAAACTGCCGTTGGCTGATCGCGCGACCATTGCCAATATGGCACCAGAGTATGGCGCAACATGCGGCATTTTCCCGATTGATGAAGAAACGCTCAGTTATATGCGCCTGACAGGCCGTACCGAGGATCAAATTACCTTGGTCGAAACCTATGCCAAAGCACAGGGCTTGTGGCGCGATGATGATGCACCGGTGGCAGATTACAGCGATACCTTGCAACTTGACCTTGGCGATGTGGTGCCAAGTCTTGCCGGTCCGAAACGGCCACAAGATCGCATCGCCTTAACCGAGGCAAAAAGTCAGTTTGATCAGCTGTTAGAAAAAGAGCAAGCAGCGGCGAATAATGTGATTGCAAGCTTTGCCAGCGAAGGCGGGCAAACAGCCGTGGACAACCCAAGCCTACGCGAACAGGGCAAAGTGGCGGTCGAATACAAAGGAGAAACATTCAACCTTGAGCACGGCGCGGTTGTGATTGCTGCGATCACCTCTTGCACCAATACCTCGAATCCTGCCGTACTGGTGGCAGCCGGATTAGTGGCACAAAAAGCGCGAGATTTAGGCTTAAATACTAAGCCTTGGGTTAAGACATCATTCGCCCCTGGCTCACAAGTAGTGCCGGCTTATTTAGAAAACGTCGGGCTGCTCGAGCCGCTTGCAGCGCTTGGCTTTAATATCGTTGGCTTTGGCTGTACCACCTGTATTGGTAACTCAGGACCATTGCCTGAGCCAATTGCAGAAGCCATTCGTTCCGCGGATTTATTAGCCACTAGCGTGCTATCGGGCAACCGGAATTTCGAAGGCCGTATTCATCAAGATGTGAAAGCTAACTATCTAGCCTCACCACCACTAGTCGTTGCCTACGCACTGGCGGGCAATATGAATATTGATGTTCTCAAAGAGCCGCTAGGAAACGATCAACAAGGCAAGCCCGTCTATCTTAATGATATATGGCCAACGCCAAAAGAAGTGGCAGACACCATTCAAGCAGCAATGACCGACGGGCTTTATAAAAACAAATACGCAGATGTGTTTGCAGGGACCGAGGCATGGCAACAATTACCAGTGCCACAAGATGAGATCTATTCATGGCCCGATTCAACCTACGTTAAAAAGCCAACGTACTTTGACGGCATGACCATGGCACTTCCTGAGATAAAACCTATCAAGGGGGCGCGCTGTGTGGTCAAAGTAGGTGACTCTATTACTACTGACCATATCTCACCCGCCGGCGCAATTAAGCCAGATAGCCCCGCGGGCGAATACTTGAAATCTAAAGGTGTAGAGCCGAAAGATTTCAACAGCTATGGCTCGCGCCGCGGTAACCACGAAGTCATGGTGCGCGGTACCTTTGCCAACGTACGTTTAAAAAACCAAATGGCGCCGGGCACCGAAGGCGGTATGACTACCTATTTGCCCACCAATGAGCAAATGAGTATCTATGAAGCGGCTCAGCGCTATCAAGCCGAGGGGACACCACTTGTGGTGCTTGCGGGTAAAGAGTACGGCACGGGATCAAGTCGTGACTGGGCTGCAAAAGGCACTAACCTATTAGGCATTAAAGCCGTCATTGCTGAAAGTTTTGAACGTATTCACCGTTCTAACTTGGTTGGCTTTGGTGTGCTTCCGTTGCAGTTTAAAGACGGTGACTCCGTCGAATCGCTTGGCTTAAATGGTACGGAAGCATTCGACTTTGACGAGGTTAGCGGCGAACCGTCCACCCTCAAAGTGCGTGCCATGCGGGATGATAAAACCATTGAGTTTAACGTCAATGTCCGCATCGATACCGCGGTTGAGTGGGATTACTACCGCCATGGCGGCATTCTTCACTACGTGCTCCGCCAGCTCGCCAGCTAATACTGGCATTGATACACAAAAGGCCCTACGGGGCCTTTTTTTATTGCTTCGCCATCATGGTTTCAAATGCGTCGATCACCTGCTGTGCATCAATGGCAGCCATCACGTGATCGCCTTTCACCCTCGTGCTCCATGCTAGCTGTTCAACGGGCTTGCCATGTTGCTGTTCAGCAAAGGTTTCATAAACACTGACCACATCCGCGAGATTGTTATAAGGGCCGGTCCGCTTCGGATTACTATGCCCGTAAAGACCTAAGACGGGCGTGCCTTGCGTGGTTGCCATGTGCGCGGGGCCGGAATCGGGGGCTAGCACCGCATCGGCACGTGCGAGCACCGCGGCTAATTGCTTAAGGCTGGTTTGTCCCACTAAATTAACCAGTGGCGCGTTAGCAGCGGCAATAATGCGGGCGGCCAGCGTTTTTTCACGCGCCGCCGGTGAACCACAGAGTACCACCTGATACCCTTTACCGACCGCGTAGTCGGCAAATTGGGCGTAGCGCTCTGGCAGCCAGTTACGCTCATCTTTACTCGCGGCAGGACTGATCACGACAGTGGGCTTGTCACCCAGTTGCGCTTTGGCAAAGGCATGATCGTCTTCAGAAAGTGGTAGTTGCCACTGCGGCGGCATAACCGGCACACCCAAATATTGAGTGAAGGCGAAAAAGCTATCTAACACATGGCAAGATTGGGTGTCGGGTATCCGTTTATTGGTAAACAGCCACTGTCCCTCTTTCGCTCGGTGGCGGTGAAATCCCACACGATGGCGCGCACCGATCCCCACCGTCAATAAGCTCGCGCGTAAAGCAAGCTGCATATGCACTAACGCATCAAACCGGCGTCCTTTCAGCTGCCGCCAGACGTGACGCATGCCTGCTAATCCCGCTTTTTTATCAAACACCACCAGCTCCACCCCATCAAGCCCAGCTAAAAGCTGTGCTTCAACTTTACCAACCACCCAAGTGATCTGCGTCTGCGGCCAATGGCGCTGCACGGCTTGAATCGCCGCGACCGCATGACAAACATCGCCAATCGCAGAGAGGCGTAAAAAACACAGGGAGCGTGGGGCGTGAGTAAACAGAGGCATAACAAATTCCAATTAAGTTATCGCGCCGATTATGCAGTTGGCTCGGTTAAATGTAAAATGCCAGTCTATCGATCAAATTGTTACGAGAATGTATTTATGGGCGCTAATACATCCCCCTCAGAAAAGCCACGAGGACTGATACGTATCATTAAAGCCACTGGCTATTCTTGGGCTGGATTAAAAGCGGCATATCACCATGAAGCCGCGATCCGTCAAGAAGTTGTATTATTGGCTGCGGCGCTAGTCGTATTGCTCTGGCTGCAATTACCACTGACGGAATCCTTGATGATGTTCAGCGTCATTGTGTTAGTGATTATCGTCGAACTACTTAACTCCGCCATTGAAGCCGTGGTCGACAGAGTGGGTGTAGAGCGCCATGAACTCAGTGGTAGAGCCAAGGACATCGGCTCTGCGGCGGTGTTTGTCAGTTTACTTTTAGCAGGTGTGGTCTGGCTTACCATTTTATGGCATCACTTTGGTGTCCCACTTATTCGATAAAACACGTCGTCATACAACCTGGCAACGCGCCCGTTACGTTGCCAATTGATTAACTCAACTGTGATAAGAAACCATGTCTTTTAAATCGCGACTTCAAACCCATAGCTGGTTTATTGCCATTAACGCCCTTGTATTGATGGCAATAGCCAGCCGCTACTTTGCGTTTCTACCTAGTTTTCCCACTGAGCCACTTGGTATCACCTTTATCGTGGTCAGTACCTTTAGCCAGATGGCCTTACTTGCCGCTATTGTTGGCTTGGTGACACTCCCGCTGTTACTGCTGCCAACCAAGGTGCGTCAGCGGTTACTTGCCTTGATAGCCTCAGTGGGTGTGATCACCCTTTTCATTGATACCATCGTCTTTGCCCAATACCGATTCCATATCAATGCCATGGTGCTGGATCTGATCCTTGCCGGACAGATTGTCAGCTTCCCGCTCATCACCTGGCTGATGGTGACCGGTGGCGTGGTTGCCTGCGTCGCCGCGCAATGGGCGCTACTGACTGTGCTGTCACGGACACGCTTTTCCTTCCAGCACAAGGTCGGCAAAAAATTTGCGCTGCTCACGTTTCTTACCTTGCTCGCCACCCACGGGATTCATATTTGGGCCGCAGCCTATGCGTATCAGCCCGTGACAACGGTGAAACGTTATTTGCCGCTTTTTTATCCGACCACCGCTAACAGTATGATGCGTAAAAACGGCTGGATTGATGAACAAGCTCTAGCGCGCCAAAAGGCGATGGATATGGATCGCGAAGCCGACCTTAACTATCCCCTTTCGCCGCTAAGTACGACTGAGGTTGCGCAGCCGGTGAACATCATGTTTTTGGTGGTTGACTCATGGCGCGCGGATACCTTCAATGCTGACAACACGCCCAATCTTTGGGCTTTGGCACAAAATGGCCGTACCTATTCACATCATCTTGCGACGGGGAACGCCACCCGTACCGGCATTTTTGGCCTGTTTTATGGCATGCCCGGCACCTATTGGCACAGCTTTCTTGCCAATCAGCAATCTCCGGTATTGATGGATCGTCTGCAGGCACTCGATTATCAACTGGGTATTTTTACCGCCGCGCAATTGGAAAAGCCGGAATTCAACCAAACCGTGTTTGCCAAGGTGTCCGATTTACGTAACGGTTCTGAAGGCGACTCTCCCGCCGAGCTAGATGCAGATCTGACCCAAGATTGGATCCGTTGGCACCAAAAGCGTGACCCCAATCGTCCCACCTTCTCGTTTTTGTTTTACGATGCGCCACATGGCTATGATTTTCCTGCGGACTTTACCCCCAAGTATCAACCAATGTTGGACGAAATTAACTATCTCAAATTAAATAACGAGACCGATCCGACACCGTTTTTCAATCGCTATAAGACCAGCGTGCGCTACGTGGATAGCTTGGTGGCCAAGGTCATTGAGGAGCTAAAACAAAGCGGAGAGTTCGATAATACCTTGATTGTGCTCACTGGCGATCACGGCCAAGAAATGAATGACAACCAACTGAATTTTTGGGGGCATAACAGTAACTTTACTGACCCACAAATTCATGTGCCTTTCGCGATGATAGGCCCCGGCATCGATGCAAAACAGATCGATACCGGTAAGCAGCTAACCAGCCACCAAGATGTTGCGCCCACCCTGATGAAGCATTATTTAGGCGTAACATCCGATCCGGCCAGCTACGCGATTGGTCATGACTTACTTGCACCAAACCCCGGTCAAGATTGGGTGTTATCGTCAAACTACAGCGGCTATGCGTTGGTCACCGACGACACCATTTTAGAAGTGGGCGCGGGGGGGCAATATCAATACATGGATAACACCAACCGACCGATAGAAAACGCGTCACCTGACTTTGCGCAAATGGAAAAAGCCCTCGAGCAAATTAGCCGTTTCCGCTAGTCCGTTGTTTGCGCGTGACTCACCTTCACGAGCCTCTGTTTTCCAGAGGCTCATCTTTCCGTTTTTCTTCGGACTACAGCCAGTCAAAAAACTGCACAAACGTCTGCCATTGCACTGATGCATCCGCCAGCCGCGCCGGATAAAAACGCACGGTCTGGCCGGGTCGCGTTTGCGCCAACATGCTCAAGCTGGCACGGGTTAAACAGCCAAGCTTAGGATAGCCACCGAGTGTTTGCCGATCATTGAGTAGTACAATTGGCTGACCGTCAGGGGGCACTTGCACGGCCCCGAGCGCAATGCCTTCGGAGACAATACCCGGTTGCTTGCTTACGACGCTCGGTCCATTGAGCCGCATACCCATACGATCACTGTGCTGATCGACCGTGTATTCGCCATCAAAAAATGCCGTTAGCGCCTCGGCGCTGAAGCTATCAAACTGATACCCCAGCACAAGCGCCAGTGGAGTCAGGGCATTGTAGTCAGGAATAAAACGTGTCGGTACACCGCGCACCCTCGGCAACAGCGCATGCGGTCGGCAAGGCAACACATCTCCTTTGGTGAGCGCCATGCCTCCCGCCTGTTCACCTAATCCGGAATGAAGGCCGCCGAGTTGATTGCGCATTACCGTCGCGGCACTGCCAAATGCGCCATCTACTACCCACCCACCACGCACCGCGAGATAAGCTCGCAAACCACGGCGCGCGTAGCGTAAACGCAATTCATCACCCGCATTTAGCGTCAAGGTCTGCCACATACCCACGCGCTGACCATTAATACAAGGTTGCATGTCTGCGCCGGTGATGGCAATCGACATCGCATGGTCAGCACGAAAACGTGCTTGGCCCATGGTTATCTCGACCAGCGGCGTCTTTGCGGGGTTATCGAGTAAATAATTCGCCCAAGCAAATGCGTGGCAATCGACCGGCCCGCCTTGGCTTAAACCAAGCTGGCCCACCCCATAACGCCCTGTGTCTTGCACCAAGCTCAATACGCCGGGGGCGAGCACCGTTAATCCTGCCACCATTGACCTCCTGCCGCACGGTAATCAGACTCTGACATCGGCTCAAAACGGACGGTATCACCTACATCAAACGGCATCATGGGCGATTGACGGGGATTAAATAGCACCTTGGGACAATTGCCAATAATTTGCCAGCCTGCGGGCGAAGCCGCCGGATACACCGCAGTTTGCTGTTGTGCAATGCCCACACTACCAGCGGGGATCTGATGACGAGGCGTGGTATGACGGGGCATGGCTATTGTCTCATCCACCGACGCCAGAAAGGCAAAGCCGGGTGCAAAACCAATCGCACAAACGGTGTAAGTTTGTTGGCTGTGTCGCGCAATCACCTCTTGTTCACTCACGCCGGCAAACTCGGCGACCGCAGCCAGATCGGGTCCGACCGAGGGGTGATAATACACCGGCAACGACACGTGTTTTCCGCCCACGGCGTCGTCGGTGACTCGCAATGAGTCGCCTTGATTCATCACCCAGGTTTTCAACGTTTCTGGCGAGAGTAAGCGAACCTTCACTTCCACCAGAACGCTGTTGTAGGCGGGAATTAACTCAACCACACCACGGCCAAAGTGTTGCTGGATTCGCTCACACAGCGCGGATAACTGTGGGACAAAGGCAAGATCGATCTTATTGCCCAACCGGATCATTACCGTCGTTTCACTGACCTGCTCAACCTTGAGTGTCATGGTGTTAAGGCCTTTCTGAGTTGTTTTATCGCCTCGACCGATTGTGGGTTATCTCCATGCACACACACCGTATCCGGCGAAAGCGAGAGCGTTTGTCCCTCGAGGGTTGTCACCGTGCCATGTTGAGATAACTGCAATACCTGTGCAATCATCGCGTTGGCGTCATCTAACACCGCGCCCGGTTGATCGCGCGGCGCCAATTGCCCTGACGCCAGATAGGCTCTATCGGCAAAGGCCTCAAAAATCAGCGGCACACCGGCTTGTTGGGCAAGCTGGCGATGCCGACGGTTATCTGGCAGTGCCAGCACCATTAAAGGTGTATTAGGCAGCGTATCAGCCACCGCAGCCAATACCGCCTCAAAGCAACCATTGTCCACCATCATGGTGTTATACAGCGCACCATGGGGCTTCACATAATCAAGGCTCGCATTAAAGCGTGCACAGATCCCTTGTAATGCGCCGATTTGATAGCGAACGAGGTGACTAAGTTGTGCTGGGGTATGATCAATATGACGACGGCCAAAGCCCTGCTTATCGGCGTAGCCGGGATGAGCACCAATACTCACATTGTGCTTTACTGCGAGTGCGACCGTGGCCGCCATTACATCAGGATCAGAGGCATGAAAGCCACACGCAATATTGGCCATATCAATCCATGGCATCAGCGCGCTATCCATTCCCATCGTCCACGCACCAAAGCTCTCACCCATGTCTGCGTTTAGTTTCATCACTCCCTCGATTTCACTGACTTTGCTTTACCTTACGGCTTTTTAACCCACGGATAAACCAACCAAATCGTCAGGGTAAGGCTTGTGTCGCGCTTGCCGGGCGCTGACGGATTCAGCGCCTTTTTTCTGTTCCGCCGTCGGCTTAGCGTTCTACTTCAGGCAGCGCGCGCGCCATTAATGCGCCGAGTAAACCAAAAACGGACAACACCGAAATGACGACCATGATCCCCCATTGACTAAGCCACGCAGTAGCCGCGCCCATCAATAACAAAACGAGACCAATGAGTGTATTGCTGACTGAAACATAATCAGTGCGCCGATTACCTTCGGCCATATTCACAATGTAGGTTTTACGCCCAAGACGCACGCCCTCGTGAGCAATGGTCAGGACAAAATAGACGCCAGGCAACACCCACGCCAATGAGAAAAGCGTGGGGTACCACTGACTAATACTGACCACCACCAGCCCCAGTACCGCCGTGACCACGGCGGCGATCATCATCACTTGGCGGCTAGAATGATCGGCAAAAAGTCCCCAAAAAGGTGCAGAAATGAGGCTCGCAACGCCGCTAATTGCGACAAAACTTGCGGTGGTGATCGCCAACGCTTGGCTATGCTGACTGGCTAACAACACATAATAGGGAGCGGATAAGGCCGAACACAGTAACAGGGAGCGCGTGATCACAAAATGGCGCAGCCGTCTATCATCCACCAGTAAGCGTAGTTTAGAAAGCGCATGCGTCAGCGCATTGGCACCGCCTTCAGTGGCTCCTTCGTATTCATCCACCTGGCTGTAGAGCGCGGCCGCCACCCACCAGAGCGCCGCACCGAATGCTAGCAGTGCACAGTACACCCAGACATGTTGCTGATCAGAGACACTAAACAGACCCACACCCGCTGCAATCGTGACCGCACCCGCCAAGCTTGACGACCAGCCATTCAAGCGTCCCCGCTGGGGTTTAGGAATGGTTTTACCCAAAACATCTTTCGATGCCACCGAGCAAAGGCCTCGCGCCAAACTAAAGATCACCAGCAAGCCAACAATGCTCCAGCCAGCCACTTGACCGGTTAAAAGCAACGCTGCGATGGCCATTGCCAGGATACAAGCCCCTTGAATAACAGAGCCGGCCACCCATGCCCACTTACGTACCGCAAATTGGCGGACATAACCGGCAATACCTAACTGAGGCACTAACGACCCCGCCTCTCGAATCGGCACCAGCAGCCCAACCAAGGCCAAGGGAGCACCCACAGCGGTCAACAACGCTGGTAATACGATTTTCGGGCTAGATACCGCGTCACCGATTTTAGTTAGCCCTTGGCTGAGGATAATACGAAAAAAATTCCCCGGTACTTCGCGACACGCACTGCCATCAATGTCTTTACACGCCCGCGCGTCTTCCTCGTTAAATAGCTTTTGATGAAGATCATCCGCCAGTTTATCCACACATCCCCCCAACTCTATGATTTATTTGCTTGATAGCAGCACTAGAGTCAATCATTGTAAATCTTTATGTCGAAAACGTGTTAACCAATATTCGCGGTAACGAAAGTAGCAATAGGTCGACGCAAACAAAAAGAAAAGATAAGACAAAGAAAACACAAACGGGGAGGTAATAAGCGAGTGCTTTAACCCGAGGAGTACACCCGCCGCAGTCACTGTCATTTTGGCCGCCACACCGAGCAACAACAAAAATAAAGCAAACTGCGGATAATGCGTGCTACGAAAGGTGATCCAATAACAAACTCCCACGGCAGTACTAGCGACGCCAAAGCCTAAAAGATAGGAATGAAAGTGTTCACCTGCCAGCACGCCACCTAAAACGGTAAGTGCTGTTATGACGAGAAAAACCATACGCTGCCGCCTTTTCTTTTCAGTATGACACTGGATAGCCTTATCGAGCAGCGGGAGACTAAGAGATTGCGATCTTGTTAGCAGGCTTGATACATACCGATGAAATAGATGCCTCGCGGTGGGTCCACAAAGCACCATACCGTTTGTTCAATGCATCGACCGTAATCACTTGCCCCTGACGCCGAATACGCATGTTTGTCCCCAACTCAATACCAGTCAATCCTGCCGCGTCAAACACACCATCCACATAATTAAAGCTATCGACAGCTAAATCAACAATACGAAAGGCTCGACGGCGAACACTCAAACAAGCAACCCAGCATTTAGCCGCTAAAACTTGGCCAGGAGATTCGGCACGCACAGCAAAACGCCATCCTTCACCGTCGCCATAAAAATCCATTGGGAAATGGCGCTTAAACGTCTTTTTATTGTTGTAAGATTTCATCGCAATCAATCCTATACAGATGCGCTATCATATCTAAAAGGGAAAAAACATACGAGGATTGGTAATAAGAATGAAAAACACACTGTTGGTATGGATGATTGCGTCTGTGGCCATGCTCTTCAATACGCTTGCCTACGCGACGACGCAACAACAGGCGAGAGTACTTTTTATCAATCCAGGCTTTGCCAATGAGAGCTTTTGGCAGGATGTAGACGATTACGCCAAGGCTGCTGCCAAGGCGTTGAATCTTGACCTTACCATTCGACATGCAGATCGTAATCACTTTGCAATGCGCCAAATTCTCTCTGCCACTTTAAATAAACCGACTCGTCCCGATTATGTCATCATCGTTAATGAGAAATTAGCCGCGGATGATCTGCTTCCGATGTTACGCGATTATCCCATTTACGTTCAGGTCATCTTAAACGATATAGATGAACAGACAAAAATGTCCATAGAAAAAGATACGCATTGGCAAGAATATCTCCTAGCTAGCATCATTCCGGATAACGAGGCCATTGGTCATACGATCGCGAAGGCAATGATAAACGCAGGTAACAATGAGTCTGGCGACGCTGTTATGATTTCGGGCGATCTCACCACGCCAGCCTCCGTTCAACGCGAAGCGGGGGGTCAACGTTTTTTTGATGAGCAACCAAATATTACTTTGCGTCAGATTGTCCATGGTCAATGGGACGAGTCCATTAGCCAAGAGCAGATGCACACCTTGTTGCAACGCTACCCGGATGTACGTTACGTGTGGACGGCCAATGACCACATGGCATTTGGCGCAATGAAAGCCGCGAAGCAAGCAGGAAAGACACCAGGCGAGGATATCTTCTTTGCCACAGTCAACACATCAGAAAAGGTGCTCGCTTTACGTGAGGCTGGTACTATTTCAGCACTGGGAGGTGGGCATTTCACCGCAGCCGGTCTTGCATTAAGCCATATTTATGCGCACGATAGCGGCTTACCAACACCAAAAAGATGCAATAATGCACTTTTTCGTTTAATTACACCCGATTCACGCTTTTTTACACAGTTGCGCAAACAAGCTTGGCACGAGATTCCATTTTTAAAAATGGCTCGACGGACCGAAAGCCGATGTACGCCTCATTCAACGGATATGGATAACTAAGTGACAAAACGCGCTATTAACTTACGTGGTCTTCAAACTCGCGTCGCCTTTATCGTGCTCGCCATTAGTTTGCTCTTTGCTATTGGGACGACCCTGACGCAAATGTATATCAACTATCAGCGAGCACTAACAACCACAACGCAACTGGTGGAAAGCCGCAGCCAAAATTCAGCTCGGGTCATTAGCCATGCACTATGGATTGTTGATTTAGAACTCGTACGCCGCAGTGTCAAAGGGTTAGCGATGACGCCCACCGTCTGTCGGGTCGACGTCACAGGTTTTGATGGCACGACGGTTACCGAAGTTAATCACACCAGTCGTCATTGTGACGCCAACCACCAAGCATTGCTGAGTGTTCAAGGTAATAATATTGGCACTCTGAATATCGTTCTTGATCACAGCGAGGTAAAGCGTGAAGCATTGAGTAGTACCGTGCCTATTGCTGCCGTTCATTTTACCGAAACATTGATGATTTCATTGCTGATTCTCTGGGTGCTAAATCGGCTTTGCTCTCGGCCACTCAAGCAACTTGCAACGACTTTAGACTATTACCAAGCCGATAGAATCAGCCAAAGTAGTGTGCCGGTTCAATTAATTCAACGTAATGATGAGATTGGTAAAGTTTCTCGTTCAATCAATTCGCTCCAGTCCCGAATCAAAGACGATTTATTACAAAAGCGCATCACAGAACGCGAGCTACGCCAACATCAAACGTTGCTCGAAGAGCAAGTAGAACAACGCACAAAAGCACTGAATTGGCAGTCGAATGCGAGCTCATTATTGGCTGATATCTCGATTCAATTTCTACGCGCTGACTCTCAACATATCACCGAGGACGTTGAGCATATTTTCCCGCAAATGGTGTCACTATTAGGAGTAGAGGCCATCGGCTGGTATGCCTTTGATTCGAACCGCGCTGAACGTCGCTGTTATTGGCCAGAAGAGGCCGACTTTGCACCAAAAACAGTGGATTTAAGTGACATGCATATGATCAAACGCTGGCTTGCAGATACCGATACATTGGTGGTCCCTCACGTTGGCCAGCTGGGCGATGATGCCATGAATGAACGATCGTGGTTGCGTCAACGACATATTCTCTCTTTTGCCGCTTTTCCACTAACCGACGGCCGCAAGAGCTTTGGGATGATCACGGTGGCGAATCGTCAATTACCGTTTATCTGGGATAACAACAAAACGTTACTATTGAAGCGCTTTGCGACGGCGATTAGTGAAGTCATGATTCGAGAGCGCAACCACTTTGCTATGGAACAGTTGCAAGAAGAACTGATCGCAGCCAACGAAAAACTGAAAGTACAGGCAGAGACAGATGACCTCACCCGCCTGAGCACACGCCGCCCCTTTAAACGTGAGCTAAAGAGCCATATCCGTCATGGTATTGAGAATGACTTACCTGTTGCGGTAATGATGATCGATGTCGATCACTTCAAAGCGTACAACGATGAGTATGGGCATCTAAAAGGCGATGATGTACTCACTAAGATTGCGCGGGTACTGCTCAAGCAAACCCAAGCCTTTCAAGGCTCGGTTGCAAGGTTTGGAGGAGAAGAGTTTGCTATCACGCTTTCAACCCACTACGCCTCTCAGCTTCATGCATTAGCTGATGCGATTCATGATGACATTGCGGCACTTGGCCTCACCCATGCGAAAAACCCAGATGGCAAGACGATTACAGTGAGCATTGGCGGGATCATTTTGCAACCGACCGATGAAACCACTGACTCTTATCTGCTAGAAATGGCAGACCAACGTCTGTATCAAGCGAAAGAGGAAGGACGGAATCGTATTAATATACTTGACCGCCATCATCAAAAATAGCGAGCTCGCTCACGTCATGTCCTTTATCCTTCTGGCGTTTCATGACAGCATCATGACGGTATGCTACAACCCAATGTCAAATGAGGTTGTAGCAACCGTTGGTCCAAATGGATGTCACTTGCTAAACATGTCCGCAAGCTGATAGCCATGATCGACGCTAGAGAAGGAAGTCCGATGAAAGTCGTCTTTGTCCGCCATGGAAAAACCGATTACGCTTTGGCAGATGCTCGTCAGATGAGTCAGTTAGAAAAAGATTATGCGCCACTACAACGTGCGTGTATTCCAGACATCCAGGCTTTGGCCAGTCACTCTGCCTTACAACAAGCGGATATTATATTGTCGTCGCCCTATACGCGCGCCCTGCAAACAGCAGAAATTCTCAACCGACAGCTGCAAAAAGATCTGTTTGTTGAGCACGATTTACGCGAATGGCAAGCGGATATAAAGGGGAGCTATATTCCTCTTTCTGAACGCGATCGTCGCTGGATTGAGTATAGAGAGCTGTTTGCCAACGGTAATGAGGTTACTAACGCCGGTTATGAATCCGCAACAGCTTTGCACCGTCGCGTGAGCGCTGTGCTCGACATGTATCACGAGTATTCAACCCTTGCCGTCGTCGCACATTTTAATGTGATAGAGGCGATCGTGGGTTATCGTGAACAAGGCATTGAATACGGCGAAGTGATTGAATTTGATTATCAACCTAACGTGTAAACCGTCATCTTCATCCTAGCGGTCGTATAGCGATAAAAGCAAAAGGGACGCCGAACGCGTCCCTTTTAGCCTATCCTCTAGCCCGTCAAGCCATTGTTGGCAATGACCTGTTTATACCAGTCAAAGCTTTTTTTACGGGAGCGAGAAAAGTCACCACTGCCATCGTCATGACGATCAACATAAATGAACCCATACCGCTTGCGGTATTCTCCGGTGGTGAAAGATACACAATCAATACATCCCCAAGGCGTGTATCCCATCACATCCACACCATCGAGTGAAATCGCCTCTTCAAGCGCTTCAATGTGTTGCGACAAATAGTCGATACGATAATCATCGTTGATTGCGCCGGTTTGATCGGGAATATCCACCGCCCCTAGACCATTTTCAACCACAAAAATGGGCAATTCATAGCGTTCGTACAACTCTGAAAGTGCATAACGTAGCCCTTTCGGATCGATCTGCCAGCCCCAATCCGACGCCGGCAAATGTGGATTCAATCGACTAGCGCTGAACAAGGCATTTTCATCTTGTTCTGGCGGATTAGCATCGACAATATTGGTCATGTAGTAACTGATTGCCAAAAAATCCGCCTGACCATTTTTTAAGATCTGCGCATCATCATCGTGCATCACCACCTTAATCCCTTTGCTCGCCCATTGAGGCCAAATGTAGTGAGGGTAATGACCTCTTATCTGTACATCACTGCATAGGTATTTATCTCGCATCGCTTGCTGTGATGCTAACATGTCATCCGGATGGCACGTCGCAGGATACAAAGGCATCATGTGGATCATGCTGCCAATGCTAAATTCAGGATTAATCACATGCCCCAGTGCGACCACTTTGGCACTGGCCACAAATTGGTGATGCAGCACTTGATACAAGGTTTGCTCAGGGTGGTCGTGCTCGGTAAACACCACCCCCGAATTACAATAACCAAATAAAGGATAATCCCAGTTAAGCTGGTTATTGATCTCGTTAAAGGTAATCCAATAGGTGACTTTGTCACGGTAACGCGTTAATACGGCTTCACAAAAACGAACGAAGTGATCCACGACCGCTCGATTTGCCCAGCCACCATATTCACTGACAAGGTGGTGCGGCATCTCAAAGTGCGACAATGTAATGACAGGCTCGATATCATGCTCTAACAAGCAATCAATCAATCCATCATAAAACGCCAGCCCCGCTTCGTTAGGAGTCTCTTCATCCCCATTTGGGTAAATACGGGACCACGCTATCGACGTCCGAAAGCATTTAAATCCCATCTCTGCGAACATCGCAATGTCGTCGCGGTAACGATGGTAAAAATCAACCGCTTGATGGTTGGGATACGTTTCTTCAGCCTGGACTTGCTCGGTAATCTTACGCGGCACGCCGTGCTCACCTTTGGTAAGCACATCAACGATGCTCACGCCTTTACCATCACAGTTCCATCCACCCTCTACCTGATGCGCGGCAACCGCGCCACCCCATAAGAAATTGTCAGGAAACTTGTTACCCATGCCTTACCTCTCCTTTGTTTTTGTCTCAGCCTAACCGGTTCAATGCTGCTGAAGTGTGAACTGACGCAAAGATTGCCTGAACACTTTACCTCTCTTAACC
>NZ_MUFJ01000015.1:0-82704 GCF_001996245.1 Salinivibrio sp. MA607
GCCGGCCACGTCCACGCTCCACTCGCCGTTTTCATCCACGGTGGTGGTGTAGTCTTCGCCGTTGATGGTCATCGCAACGGTATCGCCTTCGGCGATGTCGCCGCCGCTCGCGCTGCCGGTGACCGTGATGGTCTCGCCCGCTTCTTGCGCGTTGATCACGTCATCGCTGGTGATGTTGTTCACGCTGACCGTGCCGGCATCCGCGCTGGTATCAACCTCAGCTTGATCACTCCCCGGCTCGGAGGTGTTGCCGGAGGTGTCGGTAATGGTGGCTTCTACGGTTAATGTTTCTCCGTCTGCAGGAGTGTCTGGCAGTGTGATGGTGACGGTGCCGTCTATGATATTTTGCGCGGTAATCGTCGAGGTTTGACCATTTACGGTTAATACATCACCCGGATTAGCACCAGTATCGGACAGATCGATCAATACCTGGATCCCATCACCAAGCTCTTGCCCACTAATAATGCCATCGTTGTTAGCATCATTAACAATGGTTACGCCAGGGATTCCGGGAGCGGTGGTGTCAATCGCAAGCCCCGCTCCGCCTTCTGCATCGCTACCAATCGCCCCGTCGTTGGTTGCAAGCGAATCAGTATCAAATCCTGAGCTTGCAATGGTCTCGCTTCCATCACGCTCAACATTGACATAACTCCATGAGCCACTGCCGGCTGCAGCGTCACCACCAGCGGCGGTCGCTTGGTCATCTTCAATGGTGATCTCGCCTTCACCATCAAGGATTTGTTGCTGAATCTCGGCTATTTCATCTTGAACATCTTGCGGCAATCCATCGAGCACGGCGCCGGGCTGCTCTCCCTGAGCCTCAACGGCGAGTAACGTTCCGTCGCTAAGTACAATAACAGCCTCACTGTTATCTGGCAGAACCAGCTCGGTTCCAGACGGAAAGGACGTACCTTCGGTCACTGTCATTGGCGTGCCATTGACAAGCAGTACACCATTTCCTTGGATACTTTCGACGTTTACATTGCGAGAGAGCGAGATTGATTTCATAGCCGGGACTCTTTATCCATAAAAAATGTGAGGTGCATTCAAAGTCTATCACTTGCATTATCTAAGGAATTAGACTTCTTCGAAAGTAATTTTACTCCTAAATGTGCACTTTGTACGGCTCAACATTGAGACAATACGTAAGTATAGGTGGGTGTTTGAAACGGCGCGAAACTATGCTCTCAAACCATGCCCTTAAAGTATGCTCTTAAATGTCACTATTAACGGGATTGAGTGTTTTATCTCTTAGTCACATCAATGCATTACGGTTGAACTGGCTTTTTCGATGAAGTCTTGGATGTAATCATCTCTTTGTCCCTCGCGTACACCCAAATGGATCGATTTATGAATGCCTGTTTTGCCCATGCGAAGAATATGTAGGTTTAAACGCTGTTGATATTCCAAAGCCAGCCATTTGGGGAGTGCCGCGATCCCGCGCTCAGCGGCAACCATTTGCAGCATGATATCGGTTGTTTCTATGGTTTTGTGTTTGCGCGGTGCACAGTGCGCCGGCGCCAAAAACTGGGTAAAGACATCTAGACGCGATTGATCAACAGGGTAGGTAATCAGCACTTCCTGTGTTACTTGCTGAGGATCAACATGGTCAAACGCCGCGAGTGCACTTCGTCCGCTCGCCACCAGCACCTGTTCGTAATCAAACACGGATACGTATTCTATGCCTGGTTTAAGTAAGGGATCGGGTGTGACGAGCACATCAACCTCATGGCCAAACAATGCACCTAAACCACCGAATTGGAACTTTTGTTTGACGTCAACATCCACATCCGGCCATTGATGTAAGAAAGGCTCAACCACCTTAAGCAACCACTGATAACAAGGGTGACACTCCATGCCGATGCGCAATGTACCGCGCTGGCCTTGAGCAAATTGTTTAAGCTGCTGTTCAGCGTGCTCGAACTGAGGAAGCATACGCTCAGACAGCGTAAGCAAGTACTCACCCGCTCGCGTGAAATGAAGCTGCCGTCCGGATTTTTGCCACAAGCTAATCCCGAGCTGGCTTTCTAGCTTTTTCATCGCATGGCTAATCGCGGACTGGGTGAGATAAAGCGTCTCTGCGGCTGCGGTAAGCGACCCTTGCTCTTTGATCGCTCGCAAAATATGAAGGTGGTGACGTTCTAACATGTCTATTCCATGACTAAAATTCATTGACTGATGAAATAATGCCATTTTAGTTCATAACGAGAAAGCCCTATGCTGAATTCAATCAAAAAGGAGGACGTATAGATGGCTAAAACTCATAATCTCGGCTTTCCACGTATCGGCGCCCAGCGCGAACTTAAATTTGCACTCGAGCGTTACTGGCGTGGCGAATCATCCCAACAAGACTTAACCGATCTTGCGAAAGATCTGCGCCGCAGTCACTGGCAACAACAAAGTGAACTCGACATCGCTCCCGTTGGCGACTTTTCATTTTATGACCATGTACTCGACACCAGCTTTTTAGTCGGCAATGTCCCTGACCGTGTGGCTGACCATCAAGATAACACCCTGGATAACTACTTCCGCGTCGCTCGTGGCCGCTCGGCAAACGATAGTGCTTGCCAGTGCGTGCATGCCGGTGAGATGACCAAATGGTTCGATACCAATTATCACTACATCGTGCCAGAGTTTACCGCGCAAACAACGTTTAGTCTTCATGCTGAAAATCTATTGACACAAATAGAAGAAGCCAAAATAACCGGTATAAACACCAAGCCAGTTTTAGTCGGCCCCGTGACTTACCTTTGGCTGGGCAAAGAAAAAGATGCATCGAACAAACTGGATCTGCTCGATAAGCTCTTGCCCGTGTATCAAACACTGCTGAGCAAACTGGCAGAAAAAGGCATTGAGTGGGTCCAAATCGATGAACCGATCTTGGTCACGGAGCTCGCGCCTGAATGGCAGACGGCGCTGAAAACCGCGTATCGTGCATTAAGCCAAACCAAGGTCAAGTTATTGCTGGCGAGCTACTTCGGCGAGCAAGCTGAAAATCGTCCATTGGCGCAATCGTTGCCCGTTGACGGCTGGCACCTAGATGCTATTCGTGGCCGAGGGGATGTGGATGCATACCGTGAAACGCTTAGCGATCAGCACGTCCTGTCTCTGGGTATAATCAACGGTCGTAATATTTGGAAAACTAACCTTGATGCCACGTTAGAATGGCTCGAACCGATTCATCAATCTCTGGGGGATCGCCTCTGGCTCGCGCCTTCTTGCTCTTTGCTTCATGTGCCAGTCGATTTGGCGAGCGAACAAAAGCTCGATCCTGAAGTAAAAAACTGGCTCGCCTTTGCCCATCAAAAGCTAGAGGAGCTGGATGTACTCGCGCGCGCCCTTAATCACGGCCGTCAAACCGTTCAGCCTGCGCTGGACAATAACCGTGAGGCAATCGAAAGCCGTCAGCAATCACCACGTGTACACAACCCTAAGGTGCAAGCCGCATTAGCAGCGATTACACCACAATTAGGGACACGGCAGCGTCCGTTTGCAGAGCGCATTCGCTTGCAACACGAGCAGCTCAACCTGCCACGCTTCCCGACCACCACCATAGGCTCATTTCCACAAACCAGTGCCATTCGCCAAACGCGCTTGCAATACAAAAAGGGCGACATTGATGCCGCCACTTATCAAGACATTATGCGCAAAGAGATCGCCCATGCGGTGGAAAAGCAAGAAGCGTTAGGGCTCGATGTGTTAGTGCATGGTGAGGCTGAGCGTAATGATATGGTGGAGTACTTTGGCGAACAGCTAGATGGGTATGTGTTCAGTCAGTTTGGCTGGGTGCAATCGTATGGCTCTCGCTGCGTGAAGCCGCCGATTTTGTTTGGTGATATTGAACGTCCGAAAGCGATGACAGTGGAATGGACCCAGTACGCGCAATCTCTGACTGATAAGCCGCTGAAAGGCATGCTTACCGGACCGGTCACCATACTTAATTGGTCATTTGTGCGTGATGATCAGCCACGATCACAGACCTGTGACCAGCTGGCGCTGGCGATCCGCCAAGAAGTGCAGGATCTTGAGAAAGCTGGCACCCAAATCATTCAAATAGATGAAGCGGCGCTGCGTGAAGGTTTACCGCTGCGTCGCAGTGAGTGGCAAAATTACCTCGATTGGGCAATAAACGCGTTTAAAATTGCCGCCAACGGCGTAAGTGACGAGACGCAAATCCACACCCATATGTGCTATTCCGAGTTTAACGATATCATCGCATCCATCGCGGATATGGACGCCGACGTGATCACCATAGAGACCTCTCGCTCGGATATGGAACTGTTGGACGCATTTGATCACTTTGACTATCCCAATGACATTGGCCCTGGCGTGTATGACATTCACTCCCCCAATACGCCAAGCCAAGCGCAAATTGTTGGGTTAATGGAAAAAGCCGCCGCCCGTATTCCTGCAGAAAGATTGTGGGTGAACCCAGATTGCGGCCTAAAAACCCGCCAATGGGATGAGGTGATCCCGGCATTAGAAAACATGGTTGCAGCGGCGAAAGCGCTTCGTCAGTGACGCTGCATCAGTGATACTGCGTCAGTAGCGCGAAGATCAAAACATCGTCAAACAAAAAACGCGCCACGGATTGCTCCGGTGGCGCGTTTTTTATATAAAGAAAAGGGAGCCTGAGCTCCCTTTTCTCCAGAATCTTAGCGACGGATGCCTAGACGCTTGATAACGTCCAAGTAACGGTCAACACTGTTCTTTTTCAGGTAGTCCAGCAGCTTACGACGACGTGAAACCATGCGTAGCAGGCCACGGCGGCTGTGGTGGTCACCTTTGTGCTCAGCGAAGTGCGATTGCAGATCGTTGATTGATGCGGTCAAAAGGGCGATTTGCACTTCCGGTGAACCCGTGTCGTTCTCGGTTTTGCCAAAATCAGCAACGATTTGTGCTTTTGCTTCTGCAGTCAGAGACATAATGCTCTCCTAATAAGAGTGTGTGATTATCATGCACCAGCCAATCTCTGATTCAGCCGGTGCCCGAAGGCGCGTATTCTACTGACTTTCGTCTAAGGTAGCAATCTATCCACGCCGCTTTTTCCGTTAAACACGCGCAAATGGCAGCGTGTTTTTTAGCCTGCTTCCGGCTGGCGACTGGCCACTAAACGACGTGGCGCCACCAAGCCATCGGCGTCAATTTCACCAACACCAATAAAGTGACGTTCCTCGCCCGCGGTTAAGCGAACAAAGCCACTGGTAGGTGCATTCGGCACCTGTACCGCTTGGCCTTGTAATGCATAGCTGGCCATTACCGGCAACAAGTTGATTTCTCGCAAGTCTTGTACCGCGGTATCAAGTGGGAGTAACAAAGGATCCAGCAACTGCTTAGGTTGGATCTCTTGTTCTCTGGCTTCATTCAACAAGCTTTCGAGCTGCTCTAATGTCACCATCTGGCGCGTCGGATAGCCAGAAACACCCGTGCGACGCAGTGCGGTGACGTGGGCACCACAGCCTAGCATTTCCCCAAGATCATCGACGATGGTTCGAATGTAAGTGCCTTTAGAACAATGGACTTCCATCTCAATCTCATCACCTTCAAAGCGCAACAATTCAATTTGATGAACATGAATCGTACGCGCTTCACGCGGTACTTCAATGCCTTGACGCGCATATTCATACAAAGGCTTACCTTGATATTTGAGCGCGGAGAACATCGATGGGATCTGCTGGGTTTCACCACGGAACTTAGCAATACAGCGCTCCAGCAATCCTAAATTGACTTTTACATCGCGGGTTTCTACCACTTCACCATCGGCGTCTGAGGTATTGGTGCGCTGACCCAACTTTGCCACCACCCGATAACGTTTGTCGGCATCCAGCAAAAACTGAGAGAACTTGGTCGCTTCACCTAGGCAAATTGGCAACATGCCCGTTGCAAGCGGATCCAAGGCTCCAGTGTGTCCTGCTTTCTCGGCAAAAAAGATACGTTTTACTTTCTGCAGAGCATCATTAGAGGTTATGCCCGTGGGTTTATCGAGTAGGATAATCCCATCAACGGGGCGACCTCGACGACGTTGACGACGCGCCATCTTTTATTCCTCACCTTTGTCATCATCATCACGGCGCTCATTATCACTGCGCACCGCTTTGCTCACCAGGTTCGAGATACGAATACCTTCAGTCAGCGACTCATCAAATACAAAAGTCAGTTCCGGCGTGATACGTAAACGAATTGCCTTACCGACCAATGAGCGAATGTATCCGCTCGCTTCATTGAGTGCCTTTAGGCTCTCGGTTGGTGCTTGTTCGTCAACGGTTAAAAAGGTGACGAAGACTTTGGCGTAAGCAAGGTCACGCGAGATTTGGACGTCAGAGACGGTCACCATACCGATACGTGGATCTTTCACTTCACGCTGCAGAATCAGTGCAATTTCTTTTTGCAACTGATGGGCGACGCGGTCCGTCCGGCTAAAATCTTTACCCATTTTCTTTTCTCTCAACAAAATGGGGGTAAGCGCATGCGCCTCCCCCCACGGTGTATCCAAACGACCTGGCTGTTTTTAAACGCTTAATTAGTCAATTGAGCGCTGAATTTCAACCGTTTCAAAGACTTCGATTTGGTCACCAACGCGAACATCATTGTAGTTCTTCACGCCAATACCACACTCGTAGCCTTTCTTCACTTCGTTCACATCATCTTTAAAGCGACGCAGTGATTCCAGCTCCCCTTCGTAGATAACCACGTTATCACGCAGAACACGAATTGGGTTGTTACGCTTAATCAAGCCTTCAGACACCTGACACCCGGCAATTGCGCCTAGTTTTGGTGACTTAAAGACATCGCGAACTTCTGCCAAACCAATGATTTCTTGTTTGAACTCAGGCGCAAGCATACCGCTCATCGCTTGTTTCACTTCATCAATCATGGTGTAGATAACAGAATAGTAGCGAAGATCTAAGCTTTCATTCTCGATAGTCTTACGTGCGGTCGCATCGGCACGCACGTTAAAGCCACAAATGATCGCGTTCGATGCCGCTGCCAGTACCGCGTCGGTTTCAGTAATACCGCCCACGCCGGAACCAACAATCTTCACTTTGACTTCGTCAGTTGACAGTTTAACCAGTGAATCGGCAATTGCCTCAATCGAACCTTGTACATCGGCTTTCAGAACGATGTTGAGCTCAGAGACTTCACCTTCTTCCATGTTCGAGAACATGTTTTCCAGTTTGGCTTTTTGCTGACGCGCCAGTTTCACATCACGGAATTTACCTTGACGATAAAGTGCCACTTCACGGGCTTTCTTCTCGTCACGTACAACCGTAGCTTCATCACCGGCGGCAGGGACACCTGACAGACCTAAGATCTCAACCGGAATGGATGGACCAGCATGTTCGATGTCTTGACCGTTCTCATCACGCATCGCACGAACACGACCGTATTCAAGGCCACAAAGTACAATATCGCCTTTATTCAAGGTACCTTCTTGAACCAAGACAGTCGCAACAGGACCACGGCCTTTATCCAGACGAGATTCAACCACAACGCCACGCGCCATGCCTTTCTCAACCGCTTTCAGCTCAAGGACTTCTGATTGCAACAAGATGGACTCGAGCAAGGTATCAATGTTTTCACCCTGTTTAGCAGAGACGTGAACAAAGATGTTCTCACCGCCCCACTCTTCTGGGATAACATCATACTGCGCGAGCTCATTCTTGACGCTGTCAGGGTTAGCACCTTCTTTATCCATCTTGTTGACGGCAACAATCAAAGGTACACCCGCGGCTTTGGCGTGTTGAATCGCTTCTTTGGTTTGTGGCATCACACCATCATCGGCCGCAACCACCAACACAACGATATCCGTCGCACCCGCACCACGTGCACGCATCGCGGTAAACGCTGCGTGTCCTGGCGTATCCAGGAAGGTGATCATGCCGTTATCAGTTTGTACATGGTACGCACCGATATGCTGAGTAATACCGCCAGCTTCACCCGTTGCAACGTGTGCTTTACGGATGTAGTCGAGCAAGGATGTCTTACCGTGGTCAACGTGACCCATGATAGTAACAACCGGTGCACGCGGTGCCATAGGTGCATCGTTATCACGATCAGAGAGTACGGCCTCTTCCAGCTCATTCTCTCTGCGCAGGATAACTTTGTGACCCATTTCTTCCGCGACAAGCTGTGCGGTTTCTTGGTCAATCACCTGGTTAATGGTCGCCATTGCACCCATTTTCATCATGGTTTTAATGACTTCTGCACCTTTCACCGCCATTTTATTCGCGAGCTCAGCAACCGTAATGGTTTCACCGATCTCGACTTCGCGGTTTACTTTCTGGGCAGGTTTTTTAAAGCCATGCTGCATCGAAGACGGCTTAGCCATACGGCCTTTGCCTTTACCACCTTTGCCACGACGGCCTCGGGGGTTTTTGTCTTCTGTTGCAGTGGCTTTTTTCTTTTTCTTACGACGCGGCGCGGCCGTTTCTTCGCGGCGATCCGCTTCGTCTTCCGCTTCGCGGGCATATTCGGAGGTAACCGTATGGTGGTCAGCCGCCTCCATGGTACTTAGCGCTTTGTCTTGATCTGACCAGCGCTCTTGATTTGCTTCTGCCATTTTGCGTGCCTCTTCTAACTGCCGCTGACTTTCTTCTTCAGCTTTACGCTTGGCTTCCTCTTCCTGGCGACGCTTAAGTTCATCAGCTTCTTTCTTCGCTTGCGCATCAGCAGCACGAGTGGCAGCAGTATCCGCTGCGTCGTCTTCAGGCTGCTCAGATTTTGGTTGCGCTTGCGGCTTGGCTTCACGCTTAGCTTTTTCTTCAGCTTCGCGTTTGGCTTTCTCTTGTGCTTCACGCTTGGCTTTTTCTTCGGCCTCACGTTTCGCTTTCTCTTCTGCTTCGCGTTTTGCTTGCTCTTCCGCTTCTAGACGCGCTTTTTCTTCGGCTTCGCGTTGGGCTTGCTCTTCCGCTTCTTGCGCTGACTTTTGGTCTTCAAGCTCGCTACGCTTCACATAAGTGCGCTTTTTACGCACTTCGACTTGGACATCTTTGTTTTTTCCGCCAGCCCCTGACACGCTCAGTGTGCTACGTTTCTTGCGCTGAAGCGTCAGACGCGTCGGAGCATTGCCGTTGTCACCATGCTCACGCTTTAAATGCGTCAACAAAGCTTGTTTTTCATCTTGGCTTACCTGATCGTCCGCCGATTTTTGCATACCAGCTTCTTTAAACTGCTTCAGCAGACGATCAACCGGCGTATCAATTTCCTTCGCCAGTGTATGTACTGTAACCTCTGACATTCTGCTCCTCCTTTGCCGTCTTTACGCTTCGTCGCTGAACCAGCAGATATTACGCGCTGCCATAATAAGCTCGCCTGCACTGGTTTCGTCCAATCCATCAATATCTAACAGATCGTCAGTGCCTTGATCAGCAAGATCTTCCAGCGTCTTCACGCCTTTCGCGGCCAGTTTAAAGGCCATCTCACGAGAAAGGCTGTCTAATGCCAGCAGATCTTCGGCAGGTTCAGCGTCTCCCAGCGATTCTTCTTGTGCGAGCGCGATGGTGGTCAACGCTTCTTTCGCACGTGCGCGCAAAATGTCGACAGTATCTTCGTCTAAGCCGTCAATTTCGAGCATTTCGCTGGTTGGCACATAGGCCACTTCTTCAAGGGTGGTGAAACCTTCTTCCACCAAGGTTTGTGCAAAGTCTTCGTCAATATCGAGATATTTAACAAACAGCTCTAACGAAGCTTGTGCTTCTTCTTGGTGTTTTTTCTGGAGGTCTTCAACCGTCATCACGTTCAGTTCCCAACCGGTCAGTTGAGAGGCCAAACGCACGTTTTGTCCGTTACGCCCAATCGCTTGCGCCAGGTTATCAGCCTCGACGGCAATATCCATGGAGTGGGTATCTTCATCGACGATGATAGAGGCGACGTCTGCAGGCGCCATGGCATTGATCACAAATTGGGCAGGATTATCGTCCCAAAGCACAATATCAATACGCTCGCCACCCAGTTCAGTTGATACCGCTTGTACACGTGCACCACGCATCCCCACACACGCACCGACGGGATCGATACGTTTGTCGTTGGTTTTCACGGCAATTTTAGCGCGTGAAGCAGGATCGCGGGCAGCGCCCATCAGCTCAATCATCTCTTCGCCAATTTCTGGCACTTCGATGCGGAATAGCTCACTGAGCATTTCTGGCTTGGAGCGCGTCATGAACAATTGGAAGCCTCGCGCTTCAGGACGCACAGCATACAACAGACCACGTACTCGGTCGCCAGGACGGAAGTTTTCACGAGGGAGTTGATCATCACGTTGAATAACCGCTTCCGCGTTGTTTCCTAAGTCGACAATGATAACATCGCGATTGACTTTTTTGACCACACCGGTGACAAGCTCACCTTCGTTATCCATGAACTGCTCAACCACTTGTGCACGCTCAGCTTCACGCACTTTTTGTACGATCACTTGCTTAGCGGTTTGGGTGGTAATGCGGTCGAAAACAACCGATTCAATTTGATCTTCTACAAACCCGCCTAGTTCGAGGGTTTCATCATCATATTGGGCCGCTTCCAACGTGATTTCACGCGTTGGCTGGGTGACTTCATCGACGACAAGCCAACGACGGAAGGTGTCGAATTCACCGGATTTGCGATCAATGGCGACACGCACATCGATTTCGGCCTCGTACTTCTTTTTGGTTGCCGTTGCCAGCGCGGTTTCCAGTGCTTCGAAAATACGCTCTCGTGGAACGGCTTTTTCGTTTGAGACCGCTTCGACAACAGCCAAGATTTCTTTATTCATCTACTAATGCCTCATTTACTCTTAAAATGAAGGAACCAGGTTTGCTTTGGCGATGTTACTCAAGGCAAACGCCTCATCTTGGCCGTCCACGCGAACCGTGATGGTATCGCCATCGACAGAAAGGATTTCGCCTTTCCACTTACGGCGGTTTTGCATAGCCATTTTCAGCACGATGTTCACTTCATGCCCGATGAATTGCTGATAGTGATCAGCGGTGAACAGTGGACGATCAACACCTGGAGATGACACCTCTAGGTTGTACGCCACTGTGATTGGGTCTTCCACATCCATTACCGCGCTCACTTGACGGCTCACATCGGCACAATCGTCCACCGTGATACCATTTTCATGGTCAATAAAGATACGCAGTGTTGAATGCTGGCCAGCTCGAACAAATTCAAGCCCAACCAACTCATAATCCAACGCCTCAACAGGCGCGGTTAAAAGTTCAGCCAGTTGTTTCTCTAATCCTGTCATTCCAAACCCCAGAAATAAAAAAAGGGCTTAAAAGCCCAGTTACTATCCGAATGGTCTTCTTCAGATAACAAAAAACCCCGAAAATCGGGGTTTAATGTAACTGGACCCTGATGCTATGCCATCAACATAAGTCGTTAGCATAGCCGTTATTGCTGGTGTCGGAATCATCGCAACAATAACGAGAGAGTAACTCTCTACACAAAGGCTTATTGGTCCGCTTCGTGCTGCCCCGAGGGCAAAAAGGCTAGCACGTGGCTAGCCCGGTCAGCGTGGCTTTGACAACAAACGCTGACGCGTTATTCAGTTTAGCCGTTATTTAAACAACAAACTTAAAATTGGTTGCGGGAGACGGATTTGAACCGCCGACCTTCGGGTTATGAGCCCGACGAGCTACCAAACTGCTCCATCCCGCGTCCGATTCGCGATAATTATATCGCTTTTTACAACAAAGGTGCAAGTGATTGCCCTTTGTGAACTTGGTGCCGAGAGCGGGACTTGAACCCGCACGCCTATAAAGGCACTACCCCCTCAAGATAGCGTGTCTACCAATTCCACCACCTCGGCTCAATTCTTACTGAGGGATCTCACTGTTATCAACAGGGATTTCATCCTCTTTTGGCGCAGCTTGCTGTTGTGTAGCAGGCTCGCTTAAATCTTCAAAACCGCTTTTTGCTTTAGGGTCATGCGCTGTCAAGTTACCGAGCACAAGACTCAGTGCGAAGAACGCGATTGCAAAACCGGTTGTCATTCGGGTTAAAAAGTTTCCAGAGCCGCCAGAGCCAAACACAGTGTTTGATGCCCCAGCCCCGAATGAGGCTCCCATATCTGCGCCTTTACCTTGCTGAACCAGAACCAGGCCAATTACACCGATTGCGGCCAACAGATAAATCACAAGTAGAATTTCGTACATGGTTCCACCTATGCTCCAGGTTGTTGAGCCGGCAGTGTTACTTCTCAGCCAGCGCAGCCCCCTTTGTTGGGAGCGGGTGAATACTAGCGAAAGCGCGGTGATGAAACAAGAGAAATTTACAAAAAACCTTGATTTCGACGTCGTTTGCGCAATCTATGACCACCCGCCCGTTATTATTAACAGTTCGCCTTCACCGCCTCTGCAATTTCGAGTGCGTAGGCGTTCACGTTATCAGCATCCGGTCCTTCGACCATCACCCGAATCAAAGGCTCAGTGCCTGATTTGCGCAGCAACACGCGCCCCTGCTCACCCAGTTTATTTTCCACTGCGGCTTTGGCAGCCAGTACGGGCTCACTTTGGAGTGGGTCGACACTGCCACTAAAGCGCACGTTTTCTAGTACTTGTGGCAATAACGTCATGCCATCGCTTAACGCTTTTAAATCCATTCCCGTGGCGGCAACACTAGCCAGTACCTGCAATGCCGCCACAATGCCGTCTCCGGTGGTGACTTTATCCAAGACAATCACATGGCCTGAATTTTCCGCACCAATTCGCCAGCCTTTTTCTTGGAGTAGCTCCATCACATAGCGATCACCCACTTTGGCACGTGCGAATGGGATCCCGAGCGATTGTAATGCCAACTCCATGCCCATGTTGGTCATCAAAGTGCCAACCACGCCGCCTTTCAGCTCACCACGGCGTAAACTTTCGCGCGCGATGATGTAGGCAATTTGGTCGCCATCAATTTTATTGCCAAGGTGATCAACCATGATCACACGATCACCGTCACCATCAAAGGCTACCCCAAGGTCTGCTTTTTCTTCCAACACGCGTTGCTGCAGCGCGCGTACATCGGTAGCTCCCACTTCATCATTGATATTGGTCCCGTTTGGCGCACAGCCAATGGTCAGCACGTCTGCCCCTAATTCACGAAAAACAGAGGGGGCAATGTGATACGTCGCACCATGGGCGCAATCAAGGATAATTTTTAAGCCACTCAGGCTTAACGCACTGGGGAAGGTGCCTTTACAGAATTCGATGTAACGTCCGGCCGCATCGTTGATGCGGCTTGCTTTGCCCAATTCGGCAGATTCGACACAAGTAAGTGTTTTTTCGAGTTCCGCTTCAATCGCAAGCTCAACATCATCGGGAAGTTTGGTGCCCTCGGAGGAGAAGAATTTAATGCCGTTGTCGTAATGCGGGTTATGTGAGGCAGAAATAACGATCCCTGCTTCAGCGCGAAACGTTTGAGTCAGATACGCAATCGCCGGCGTTGGCATAGGGCCAGTGAAAGCGGCTTCTAAGCCTGCTGCGGATAAGCCTGATTCGAGTGCAGACTCAAGCATGTAGCCCGATATTCGAGTATCTTTACCAATCAGCACTTTGCGGGTACCTTGTTGCGACAAGACGCGCCCGGCGGCCCAACCTAGTTTGAGCATAAACTCTGGGGTGATCGGAAATTCGCCCACCTTACCGCGCACACCATCTGTGCCAAAGTATTTACGTTCTGCCATTGTTTTTATTCTCCTGGTGCTTCATTTTCTTGCATCGTCAACGCCACGACCTTGAGCGCATCGGCCGTCTCTTTAACATCGTGAACACGGATAATCTGTGCGCCTTTCACTGCCGCTAACGTGGCACAAGCGATGCTGCCACCTAGCACGTCGTGAGGTGTTTTATCTAGCGCTTTGTAAATCATAGATTTGCGCGACATCCCCGCCAAGATCGGCAGACCAAAGTGATGGAAATGATCTAATTGTGCGAGCAACTGATAGTTGTGTGCCAAGGTTTTACCAAACCCATAGCCCGGATCCAAAATGATATTTTGCCTGATAACACCAGCATCCAGGCAAGCATCTATTCGCTGGTTTAGAAATTGTATTACGTCTTGGATAACATCCGTGTAGTCGGGTGCCGCTTGCATGGTTCTAGGCTGACCCTGCATGTGCATGATGCACACGGGTACCTGGAGATCRGCAGCGGCAGTCAATGCGCCAGGCTCTCTGAGCGCGCGAACATCATTGATCAGGTTCGCGCCAGCTTCGACAGCGGCGCGCATGACCGCAGCTTTGCTGGTATCAATCGAGATCCAGCAATCCGATCGCTCGCGGATAGCTTTTATCACTGGTACAACACGATTAATTTCGTCTTGCTCTGCCACATCAGCGGCACCAGGACGGGTCGACTCGCCCCCAATATCGATAATCGTCGCGCCATCAGCCAGCATCTGTCGTGCCCGCTCAACGGCTTTGCTTTGTTGTTGAAACAATCCGCCATCAGAAAAGGAATCCGGCGTGACATTGAGGATCCCCATAACGACGGGGCTATCAAGAGACAGGGTTTTATTCTGGTGTGTTATTTCCATGCGTTTACTTCCAAGCACGATCAAAAAAACCCCGACGTATCGGGGTTTGTACTACTGTTGGTTTACGCTTCAGATTGGTTTTCTGAATCTAACGGCTTTTGTTTTTTATCATCTGATTGTTCATCAGATGCTTTCGTCGCTGATTCATCCGGTTTTTTGGGCGTGTCATCCGATGAAGACCCCCCGTCACCGCCTTCCCAACCTGCAGGCTCGCGAACATCACGACGGGCCATCAAGTCATCGATTTGTGCCGCATCGATGGTCTCGTATTTCATCAACGCATCTTTCATCGAATGCATGATATCGAGATTGTCTGCCAAGATTTGTTTTGCACGGTCGTAGTTACTGTCAATGATTTGACGGATTTCTCCATCAATCAAGCGCGCCGTTTCGTCCGAAATATGCTTGGTCTGTGCCATTGAACGGCCAAGGAAAACTTCGCCTTCCTCTTCCGCATAGAGCAATGGACCTAGTTTCTCTGAAAAGCCCCATTGCGTGACCATTTTGCGAGCAATTTCTGTTGCACGTTCAATGTCATTGGATGCCCCGGTCGAGACTTTGTCTTTTCCGTAAATCAGCTCTTCGGCTAAACGACCGCCATAAAGGCTTGAGATCATCGAGTTCAGGTGCTGACGCGACATGCTGATGCGGTCCTGCTCAGGCAGGTACATGGTCACACCCAATGCGCGTCCACGTGGGATGATCGAGACTTTGTAGACAGGATCATGTTCCGGCACTAAACGTCCAACAATGGCATGGCCTGCTTCGTGATAGGCAGTCGACTCTTTGATTTCTTCTGACATCACCATCGAACGGCGCTCTGCACCCATCATGATTTTGTCTTTAGCCAGTTCAAACTCGACCATGGAGACCACACGCTTGTTACCGCGAGCCGAGAACAATGCTGCCTCGTTGACCAAGTTAGCTAAATCGGCCCCTGAGAACCCTGGGGTACCACGTGCAATAAGCGATGCATCGACATCATTGCCGAGGGGGACTTTGCGCATGTGCACTTTTAGAATATGCTCACGGCCGCGGACATCAGGCAAGCTCACCACGACTTGGCGGTCAAAACGCCCCGGACGTAATAACGCAGGATCCAAGACATCAGGACGGTTCGTCGCGGCGATAACAATCACCCCTTCGTTCCCTTCAAAGCCGTCCATTTCGACCAGCATTTGGTTAAGGGTTTGTTCACGCTCATCGTGACCGCCGCCTAAGCCAGCGCCACGTTGACGACCCACTGCATCGATCTCATCGATAAAGATAATACACGGTGCCGCTTTCTTGGCTTGCTCAAACATATCACGGACACGTGATGCACCAACACCCACGAACATTTCGACGAAGTCAGAGCCGGAAATGGTGAAGAAAGGCACTTTCGCTTCGCCTGCAATGGCCTTCGCCAGCAAGGTTTTACCCGTACCCGGAGGCCCTACCATCAATACACCGGTTGGAATTTTACCGCCCAGTTTTTGGAATCGGCTTGGATCACGCAGGTAATCCACCAGCTCTTTGACGTCTTCTTTTGCTTCGTCACAACCAGCGACATCGGTGAACGATGTTTTGACCTGCTCTTCGCTCATCATTTTGGCTTTTGATTTGCCAAATGACATAGCGCCTTTGCCGCCCCCGCCTTGCATCTGACGCATGAAGAATATCCATACCCCGATAAGCAACAGCATAGGGAACCACGAGATGAAGATAGACGCCAACATGCTTGGCTCTTCTGGTGGTGTCCCTTTGACACTGACATTTTTGTTAAGCAAGTCATCTAACAACTTTGGATCGTTCATAACAGGCATGTAGGTGACATAATTCGAGCCGTCACGTCGGGTGACACTCAGCTCGCGATCGTCAAATTTTACTTCCTGTATTTGATCGTTGCCGATTTCGCGTACGAAAGAGGTATAGTCGACTTGACGACCGGCGTTGTCACCTGGTCCAAAACTTTGGAACACAGACATTAAGACAACGGCGATAACCAGCCACAGAATCAAGTTTTTTGCCATGTCACTCAAGGTGTTAGCCTCGCATAACTGAGATAGATAAATGTAAGGGTACTACAGTTTATAACCTGTAGCCACAATGTAGACCTCTCGCGACCGTGCGCGGGATGAGTCGGGTTTACGAATTTTGACCGCTGTAAACATTTTACGGACTTCGGCCAGATAATGATCAAAGCCTTCTCCTTGAAATACTTTTACCACGAAGCAGCCTTTGGGGCCTAACACTTCCCGGCACATATCCAACGCCAGCTCCACCAAATACATCGCACGCGGTTGGTCTGCCGCCTGGTTGCCACTCATGTTCGGCGCCATGTCAGACATCACCACGTCAACCATGTCAGGTTGTATACGATCAAGAAGGGCATCAAGAACGGTTTGTTCACGAAAATCACCTTGGAGAAAGCTGACGCCTGGCATCGAATCCATCGGTAAGATGTCGCACGCGATCACTTGGCCTTCATCGCCGACTTGCGTCGCCGCATACTGCGACCATCCGCCAGGCGCGGCCCCTAAATCGACCACTGTCATACCGGGCTTTAAGATGCGATCTTTTTGCTGGATTTCTTCCAGTTTAAAGATAGCGCGTGAGCGATAACCTTTTTTTTGCGCTTCGTGCACATACTTATCGTCAAAGTGTTCTTTCAACCAACGTCCTGAGCTAGCTGAATGCTTTTTGTTCGCCATGTTGTTCCTAACCAAACCCTATTGTTGGCAACGCATTATCATAAAATTCAATCGATTGCGCACTGAATGTTATTATTAAAGGTAGCTCAAAAGCGGCTATCTAGATAATTCGGTTGCCATGGAGCGTCTTTATACTGTTTCAGTTTGTGATGAGATGGCGTTAGAATGGCATGTTTTCAACCCCTAGCAAATAGAAATCGAGCCAACATGAAACTCAGCACCAAACAAAAACAGTATCTCAAAGGACTGGCTCACCAGCTTAAGCCTGTAGTCTTAATGGGCGCCAATGGCTTAACCGAAGCCGTGGTCGCTGAAATTGAGCTTGCGCTTGACCACCATGAATTGATCAAAGTGAAAGTCGCATCAGAAGACCGCGAGACCAAAAACCTGATTGTCGACGCTATCATTCGTGAAACTGGCGCCGAAAAAGTGCAGGTTATCGGCAAAACACTGGTGATTTACCGTCAAAGCGAAGAGCGTAAAATCACATTACCACGCAAATAGTTTGGGTGGCCTTAGTGGTTTGCCGCACTTGCGCTGAAGCATAACAAAAAAGGCCGCGTCGCGGCCTTTTTACTGTTGAAAACTCAGCGAAAAGTTACATCTCGTAACACTTTACTTAGACGTAATCGACGCTGCCAATCTCAAATTCTTTCACACCACCCGGTGTGGTGATGCTCACTTCTTCGCCTTCTTCTTTACCAATTAAGCCTCGGGCAATCGGTGAGTTCACTGAAATAAGGTTGGCTTTAATGTCCGCCTCATCATCACCCACGATACGATAGGTCAGTTCTTCGTCGGTATTGATGTCAATCACAGTCACGGTAGCACCAAAAATCACTTTGCCATTATTCGGCATTTTGGTGACATCAATCACTTGAGCGACCGATAGTTTGTATTCAATATCGCGGATTTGCGCTTCACAAATCCCCTGCTCTTCTCGCGCAGCATGATATTCCGCGTTTTCTTTTAAATCACCCAGCTCACGCGCCTCTGCAATGGCGTTAGAGATCTCTGGGCGACGTTTGGTCAACTTGTCCAGCTCTTCTCGTAGCAGCTGCTCGCCGCGTACGGTCATTGGCACTTTATCCATAAATGACATTACCTCTTTCAATCCACAGCAAAGGGATTTTGGCAAAACAAAGCCACGCCCAAACAAAAATTTGGGCGCGGCGGAATTCAACGCTTTTTTTCGATTGTAAACAAGAATTGGCGAAAAATCATCTCTGATCCGGCAATAGCGTGACCGACCAACCGGTGATTGTCCAGCAGATGAGGTGTATCAGGCCATGCGTGCGGCTTGTCTTCAAGGCTGGACAGGGTAGGATAAACACGATGCAATAACACAAAGGCTCTCACTCATGATTCGCGCTCTTTTGCGCTGCCTAGCACCGATACGTTGCCTAGCGGTTATTTTCTGCCTCGCACTTAGCGTATTGTTCACAACATCACTAGCTTATGCATCGAATCAGCTGACGATTGAACAGCTGACCCCTTTATTGCCCAAAGGCAGTCAGGCCGCCTTGTGGGTCAGCGATCCCCAACACACACAACCGCAGCTTAGTGAGCAAGTAGATGCATTGCTTCCCCCTGCGAGTACACAAAAGCTACTCACCGGGCTCGCCGCTCGCCTTTATTTACCGAGTACCTTCCGTTTTTCGACACGGCTGGTACAAGCTGGCGATGACATCGCGCTTATTTTTAATGGCGATCCTTTATTAACTCGCAAAGATATTCGTCAGCTACTTAGTCAACTGCCTCGTCGAGGGCTGGATAATATCAATCATCTTTACCTGGACGGCCAAGCCTTCGCCGGTCGCTCTCGTGCCCCCGGATGGCCTTGGGATATTCTCGCCGTCTGTTACAGCGCTCCCTCAACCGCAATAACACTGGATCATAATTGTGTGCAGGGGGCAATATACAGCCAGCCCGATCAAGTACAAACACGCGTTCATGTCCCTCGTCATCAGCCAATTTCAGTGACTAGCGACGCCCTTACGGTGACAGAAGAACAGCAAACAGCGCGTCACTGCGGGCTTGATTTAACCGCCACCGTGGATAATCAGTATCACTTTTCTGGCTGTCTTGCCCACCGGGACAGGCCACTGCCATTAAATTTTGCGGTTCAAACCCCTTCCGCCTATGTGAAAGCCATTGTTGCCGATGAACTCGCACGATTGAATGTGCACCTCAATGGTCAAATTCTGGTCGCACCGGCTCCCAGCCAACATCGTGAACTTGCCCGCCATCACTCTGTCCCGTTGCCGTCACTGCTGACCACCATGTTGAGAGACTCAGACAACTTGATTGCGGATAATCTTTTGAAAGCGCTCGGGCGGCGCTATTTTCAGCAGCCGGGATCTTACCGCAATGGCGTCGCGGCAGTTAAAGCCATCTTGCAAAAGGCAGGGATCGACCTATCCCGCGCGATCTTAGTGGACGGATCCGGTTTATCCCGAAACAACCGTTTAAGCGCGCGCCAGTTGGCCAGTGTTCTTCACTATATCTCGACGCATCCTGAGCTGGGACTGATTGATATGCTCCCCACGGCAGGCATGGATGGCACACTTAAGTATCGGCAAAGTGTCCGACACGCACCGATTAAAGGGCGGTTAAAAGCCAAGAGCGGCTCGCTTTATGGCAGTTTTAACTTGGCCGGTTTACTGGAGGATGACACCGGGCAGGTGCATATTGTGGTGCAGTTGGTCAGTCATTATCACCCGGATGAAGACGCGTTACCTGACAATGTACCCGCACCGATCACCCAATTTGAACGTGAGTTTTATCACGCATTGATCCGTGGCCAGCTCGTACCTGCTTTCGCTCGCGCTCAGCCATAAACGCGCGATAAGAAAGACCCGCCAAAAAGGCGGGTCTGATGGCTGGTTATTGACGTCTCATCGGATTAAGACGTGGTCAGTACTCGTGCGTGCAGCGATTGCACCGGATTCACTTTGGTGGTGTCGGCCGCCGTTAACGCCATGCACGTGGCGAAGGCCGCATTCAGTGTGGTGGTATAATTGACCTTGGCGGCCAGCGCACCACGACGTAAGACTTTTGAATCTTCAATCGCTTGGCGCCCCTCGGTGGTATTGACAATATAGCTATACTCACCGTTTTTGATGCGGTCAAGAATGTGCGGACGTCCTTCGTGCACTTTGTTGACAAGGCGCGGATTGATCCCCGCTTCTCCCAGAATAACGGCAGTGCCGTGGGTGGCATCAAGTTCAAAGCCAAGTTTCAGCAGCTTCGCGGCCAGGTCGACCACGCGCTGCTTATCGTTATTGCGAACCGACAACAAGGCTCGCCCGCTTTCGCTATAGGCTTTGCCACAGGCTAAGTCCGCTTTAGCAAACGCTTCAGCAAAGGTATCGCCCACACCCATCACTTCACCAGTTGAGCGCATTTCTGGCCCAAGTAAAGGATCCACGCCTGGGAACTTATTAAACGGGAGTACCACCTCTTTCACGGAATAGTAAGGTGGAATCACTTCGTTCACGAACCCTTGCTCGGCAAGTGATTGTCCTGCCATGACGCGAGCAGCAATTTTCGCCAGCGGCACCCCTGTCGCTTTAGACACAAATGGAACCGTTCGTGCAGCCCGCGGGTTTACTTCAATCAGATAAATTTCATCATCTTTCACCGCAAACTGGGTATTCACCAAGCCGCGTACACCAAGCTCTAAGGCTAATTTACGTACTTGTTCACGCATCCGGTCTTGAACGTCATCGCTCAACGTATACGCTGGTAGTGAACACGCCGAATCGCCCGAGTGCACTCCCGCTTGCTCAATGTGCTCCATAATGCCACCAATGACAACGATGTCACCGTCACACACGGCATCAATATCTACTTCGGTCGCGTCATCAAGGAAGTGATCGAGCAAGACGGGAGATTCATGCGACACACTCACGGCCTCATTAAAGTAGCGACGCAAATCCGTTTCGTCATATACGATTTCCATCGCCCGTCCCCCAAGCACATAAGACGGACGCACCACCAACGGGTAGCCAATCTCTTTCGCTTTTTCCACCGCCTGCTCTAATGCCGTCACGGTGGCGTTGGCAGGTTGTTTCAGCCCTAGGCGCTCTACCGCATCTTGGAAACGTTCACGGTCTTCCGCGCGGTCAATTGCATCAGGACTGGTACCAATGATCGGCACCCCAGCTGCTTCTAGCGCTCGAGCCAGTTTAAGTGGGGTTTGGCCACCATACTGAACAATTACCCCTTCAGGGTTTTCGACCCGAACAATCGCCAACACATCTTCCAAGGTCACCGGCTCAAAGTAGAGGCGATCGGAAGTATCATAGTCGGTAGAGACGGTTTCAGGGTTACAGTTCACCATGATGGTCTCATAGCCGTCTTCGCGCAGCGCTAACGAAGCATGGACGCAGCAATAATCAAACTCGATGCCCTGTCCGATACGGTTCGGACCACCACCGATAACCATGATTTTCTTTTTATCGGTTGGTTGCGATTCACATTCATCATCATAGCTTGAGTACATGTACGCGGTATCAGAGGAAAACTCAGCTGCGCACGTATCAACGCGTTTGTAGACCGGATGGATGTTGAATTTATCCCGCAGTTTGCGCACTTCAATTTCAGACACCCCGAGAAGATTCGCCAAGCGCACATCGGAAAAACCTTTACGCTTTAATTGGCGCAGCGCGACCGCATTAAGGCCAGCAAACCCATTATCTCGGACTTGTTGTTCATGTTTGACGATGTCTTCGATTTGCACCAAGAACCAGCGATCAATATTGGTGAGGTTGAAAACCCCATCGACCGACATGCCTGCACGGAAGGCATCCGCGACATACCAAATCCGCTCGGCGCCCGGCTCTTTCAGCTCATGGCGAATACGCGTCAATGCGGTATCGTCATCCAGGTTGACCATCTCATCAAAACCAGACGCGCCGGTTTCTAGACCGCGTAATGCTTTCTGTAACGATTCTTGTTGGTTACGGCCAATGGCCATCACCTCGCCCACGGATTTCATCTGGGTCGTCAGTCTATCATTGGCGCCAGCAAATTTTTCAAAATTAAAGCGTGGGATTTTCGTGACCACGTAATCAATGGTCGGCTCAAATGAAGCCGGTGTGGCGCCGCCGGTAATATCATTCATCAGCTCATCAAGGGTAAAGCCAACCGCTAATTTGGCCGCTACTTTGGCAATCGGGAAACCGGTTGCTTTTGATGCTAAGGCTGATGAACGCGAGACACGCGGGTTCATTTCAATGATCACCATGCGCCCATTATTAGGGTTGATCCCAAACTGAACGTTTGACCCACCGGTTTCGACACCGATTTCACGCAGCACAGCCACAGAGGCATTGCGCATCAATTGGTATTCTTTATCGGTCAATGTTTGAGCGGGCGCGACGGTGATCGAATCACCAGTGTGGACACCCATCGCATCGACGTTTTCAATCGAGCAGACAATGATGCAGTTATCGTTTTTATCCCGCACCACTTCCATTTCGTACTCTTTCCAACCAATCAAGGATTCATCAATCAACAGCTCGTTGGTTGGCGACAAATCCAAGCCTCGCTCGCAAATGTCTTTAAATTCTTCTTGGTTGTAGGCAATACCGCCACCGGTGCCGCCCATGGTAAATGAAGGACGGATAATACAAGGGAAACCCACTTCGTCGAGTACCTTGTGAGCCTCATCCATACTGTGGGCAATGCCCGCACGCGGACACTCAAGGTTAATGCTGCGCATCGCTTCATCAAAACGGTGTCGGTCTTCCGCTTTATCAATGGCGTCGGCTGTTGCACCAATCATCTCTACGCCAAATTCCGCCAGTACGCCGTGACGCTCGAGATCCAGTGCACAGTTTAATCCCGTTTGACCGCCCATGGTCGGTAACACCGCATCGGGGCGCTCTTTCTCAATAATATGTTTCACTACCTGCCACTGAATCGGCTCGATATAGGTCGCATCGGCCATTTCGGGATCAGTCATGATAGTCGCTGGGTTCGAGTTCACGAGAATAACCCGGTATCCCTCTTCGCGTAGCGCTTTACACGCTTGTGCCCCTGAGTAGTCAAATTCACAGGCTTGGCCGATGACAATCGGGCCTGCGCCCAGGATTAGAATGCTTTTTATGTCTGTGCGTTTTGGCATGCTCAACGACTCCGATTAGGCGCGATGTTGTTTGATAAGGTCGATAAAATAGTCAAAAAGAGGCGCCGCATCATGCGGTCCTGGACTTGCCTCTGGGTGGCCTTGGAAGCTAAAGGCGGGTTTTTCAATATGATGAATGCCTTGTAAGCTGCCATCGAACAAAGACACATGGGTCGCCCGCAATGTGTCTGGCAAGCTATCTTTATCGGCCGCAAAGCCATGGTTTTGGCTGGTGATCATCACCACGTCTCGGTCTAAATCTTTCACCGGGTGATTGGCGCCATGATGGCCGAATTTCATTTTCACCGTCTTAGCACCGCTCGCCAGTGCTAAAATTTGGTGGCCCAAGCAAATACCAAATAAAGGCACGCCTTTCGCTAAGAAGGTTTGCGTCGCCGCTATCGCGTAGTCACACGGGGCTGGGTCGCCAGGACCGTTGGATAGGAAAACTCCATCCGGATTCATCGCCAGCACCTCGTCTGCGGGCGTGGTGGCAGGCACCACCGTCAAACGACAGCCACGGTCAACCAGCATACGCAAAATGTTACGTTTAGCACCAAAGTCATACGCCACTACGTGATAAGGCAATTCACTATCAGGTAAAGCATCGGGTAAGCCTTGATGAAGTTGCCAAGAGCCTTGTGTCCAGCTGTAGCTTTCCTGAGTGGTCACTTCTTTGGCGAGATCCATGCCCTTGAGGCCAGGAAAATCTTGCGCGTTAACCAAAGCCAATGCTTCATCCACGCTGTCGCCAGCGACAATGCAACCATTTTGCGCCCCTTTTTCACGCAACAAACGGGTGAGCTTACGCGTATCAATGTCGGCAATGCCAACAATGTTGTATTGCTTGAGGTAATCAGAAAGGGATTGTTGATTGCGGAAGTTGCTAGCTAAGAGAGGGAGATCACGAATCACGAGGCCTTGAGCGTGAACTTGGGAGGATTCTTCGTCTTCGGTATTGGTGCCGGTGTTGCCAATGTGGGGATAAGTAAGAGTGACTATTTGACGGGAATAAGAGGGGTCGGTGACAATTTCTTGATACCCCGTCATCGAGGTATTGAAAACCACTTCTCCCACCGCGGAGCCATCCGCGCCGATCGGGGTACCGTGGAACACTGTCCCATCTTCTAGGACTAAGAGCGCAAACTTGCTCAAGACAACCTCCAGTTTATATAAAAATGCACTTTTAACGACTAACGTTGCATTCACGTATTCCATCTAAGATCAAAACCCGCGTCAAGCTGAATTTTGACAAATTGCGCGCATTCTAGGGATGCATGGAGAAGCTGTCAATCAAACCCGCGTTTTTTTGTTTTCTTTATTCACCACTCAATAGATTTCCTTATCTAAGCCGCCATAAAACACAGCTTAAATCGACTTTACGGTACAAAAAACACCCAAATCACTGCCAGCATCATTACGTAAGACACAATATCTGTCTAAAAAAATAAAAGCTCATTAGCAAACGTTTACCTTTACTTTTAACACCTGAGAAATACAGTCTCGTGCAAAAATAGCGATATGAGCCCAGTAAAAAACAGATAAAGCTGGAGGAGTAACACAAACAGAGAGGGCGTTTTACGTATAAGCAAAAAACATCGCGCCGAAGCGCGATGAATAGTTATTTTAAATCGAGGACATCTTGCATGGTATAAAAACCCGACGGGTGCTGATTGAGCCAAACCGCTGCACGGACCGCGCCTTTGGCAAAGGTATTACGGTTTGAGGCCTTGTGCGTGATCTCAACACGCTCACCGATATCGGCAAACATCGCAGTATGTTCGCCAACAATGTCACCGGCACGAAGGGTGGCAAAACCAATCTCGTCTTTGCTGCGCTCGCCCGTATTCCCTTCTCGCGCATAGACAGCCACATCGCTGAGGTTGTTACCCATTGCCCCCGCAATCGCTTCGCCCATACCTAGCGCTGTGCCTGAAGGGGCATCCACTTTATGGCGGTGGTGGGCTTCAACAATTTCAATATCGCATTCCTCCCCCATCACTTTGGCGGCTTGCTCGAGCAACTTAAACACTAGGTTCACCCCCACACTGTAGTTGGGCGCCATGACTAAGGCAGTTGACTCAGCGGCCTCATGAATGACTTGTTTTTGCGCCTCGTCAAACCCGGTGGTGCCAATGACTAATTGTTTACCTTGTTGTTGGCATAACGCCAAATGCGCCATCGTGGCCGATGGTACGGTAAAGTCGATAATCACGTCGAAGTCATCACTGACATTAGCAAGGTCGTCCACCACGTTAACCCCTAAACGGCCAATTCCTGCCAACTCACCCGCATCTGTGCCTACTAGGCTAGATTCAGGGCGCTCACTCGCCGCGCCCAATGTTGCGCCCGAGTATTGTGCAACCGCTTGAATAAGGTTGCGGCCCATTCGTCCAGCCGCGCCTGCAATGGCAATACTTACCATGATTTTCCCCTTTGTCACTTTGCCAGCAAATTGGCTCCTTGATCGTAACTGACCACTCTAGCGCGTTCCCTGGCACTTGTATATTGGCGAAAAAAAGGGAAGCTTTCGCTTCCCGTTTTGGTCTGGATCATCACGGTTAAGTGACCTCACGAATTTGTAATTCCTTCGGCACTTCAAAGAACATGTTTTCTTCTCGTCCAGAGAGATTTTCAACCTCTGTGGCACCAAGCTGCTTGATGCGCTCGATAATATGATCCACCAGCTCTTCAGGCGCCGATGCTCCTGCCGTGATCCCAACGGTATGCTTGCCGTCTAACCAAGCGGGGGCAATGTCTTGTGCTGTATCGACCAAATACCCAGGCGTACCTAGCTTTTCAGAAAGCTCACGGAGGCGATTTGAATTTGAGCTATTTTTCGACCCAACGACAATCATCACATCACAGCTTTGCGCAAGATCGCGTACTGCATCTTGGCGGTTCTGTGTGGCATAACAAATATCATCTTTGCGCGGGCCTTGGATATTGGGAAATACCTGCCGCAAGGTATCAATCACATCTGCCGTTTCATCCACAGACAGTGTAGTTTGACTGACATAGTGTAGGTTATCTGGATCGTTGACCTTGAGGGTATAGACATCGTCTGGGGTTTCGACCAAATACATGCCACCCGTTTCGCTGGCGTATTGACCCATGGTGCCTTCCACTTCTGGGTGGCCCGCATGGCCTATCAGCACCACTTCCATGTTTTTGCGGCTTGCGCGCGCCACTTCCATATGGACCTTGGTCACCAATGGACAGGTGGCATCAAACACGGTCAATTGACGCGATTTCGCCTCGTTCCGCACCGCTTGTGATACACCGTGTGCAGAGAAGATCACAATACTGTCGTCAGGCACTTCGCTGATCTGCTCAACAAAAATTGCCCCACGCTGCTTTAACCCTTCCACGACGAAACGGTTGTGCACCACTTCATGACGCACATAAATCGGCGGTTGATAGATTTCTAACGCTCGTTCAACAATACTGATTGCACGATCGACGCCCGCACAAAAGCCACGGGGATTGGCAAGTAGGATCTTCATGACTACGCCTTATTGCACACTTATAATTTCAACGTCAAAAATGACGGTTTTACCCGCCAAAGGATGATTAAAGTCAACGGTGACTGAGTCGCCAGAGACCGCGGTAATAATCCCCGGAATTTCTTGCCCTTGAGGACCACTAAACGCAATGATCGCACCTTCTTCGGCGGGTGTTTCTCCTCCGAAATGGCGGCGATCCATATGATGAATATTATCAGGGTTTGGCTGCCCAAAGGCATCTTCAGGCGCTAAGGTAAAGCTACTCGAGGCGCCTTCTTTTAAGCCCAATAAGCAGTTTTCAAAGTTTTCGGTCAGACTGCCGTCTCCCATCACCAATTTCGCAGGCTTCCCCGCATTATGGGTGGTATCGGCCACCGAGCCATCTTCAAGCTTGATGGTAAAATGCATAATCACTTCGCTAGCGGCGCTGATCGCTTTCATGATTCATCCTTTTTGAAAGTCGGAGTGTGCAGATAGATACGCATTATCCCTGCTTGGTCGATGACGCGTCCTGACGAAAACTTTCCAGAATCACCAACGCCGCCCCCAAACAAATCGCGGAATCCGCCAAGTTAAACGCCGGCCAATGCGACGTGCCAATGTAAAAATCTAAAAAGTCGATGACATAACCATGAACAAGCCGATCAAATAAATTACCCAATGCGCCGCCGATGATCATCGCATAGGCAATATTGATCAGCCGTTGGCTTGCTGGGGTGGTCCGCATCCAATAAGCCAGTAATCCACTGACTCCTAGTGCAATCACGCTAAATAGCCAACGCTGCCAGCCTCCAGCATCACTCAAAAAACTAAAGGCTGCGCCATGGTTATGCACGTAGGTAAGATTAAAAAAAGGCAACAGTTCAATGCGGTTAGCAAACCCGTATTCCATGGTTTGCATCACCAGCCACTTACTACCAATATCGAGCGCAAACACCAGAGGCGCCAGCCAAAGCCAGCGCCATCCTGATTGCGAGAGGGAAAGAGTCTGCATCACGCAAATTGGCGAGTTTCGCCTTCTCCTGCAATGTTGGTCACACAACGGCCACAGATCTCTTCATGGCCAGCAATGGTGCCCACGTCGGCGACGTGATGCCAGCAGCGTTCGCACTTCGCCGCACTTGAGGCCGTCACCTCAACAGCAAGGCCTTCAACATCCGTTTTCGTCGCAGATATTGGGGCTTCACCGGCGACCACAGTTGCTTTTGACGTTAACAGCACAAAGCGAAGTTCATCGCCCATTAAGCGCAGTTTTTCGGCAAAATCGGCGGGCGCATACAGGGTCACTTCGGCTTCTAGTGAGCCACCAATGACTTTTTCGTTACGGGCCTGTTCAAGCGTTTTATTGACCGCATCGCGTACGTTTAACAATTTCGCCCAGAACGCCTGATTAAGGGCAGCACTGTCTTCAAGATCAAACAGGCCGTCATACCAGACATCGGTAAAGACAAACTTGCTACGCTCACCCGGCATTTCATTCCAAATTTCATCCGCCGTGAACGACATAATAGGAGCCATCCAACGGACCAAGGCTTCGACAATGTGGAACAGTGCCGTTTGGCAGCTTCGGTGCGCATGGCTGCCGGCTTTCGCGGTGTATTGGCGATCTTTAATAATATCGAGATAAAAAGAGCCCATCTCAATCGAGCAGAACTGCATCAAGCGTTGCGTGACTTGGTGGAAATTACAGGCTTCAAATGCTTCTGTAATTTCTTGCTGTGCCGCCAACGCACGTCCCACCGCCCAACGATCGACCGCGACCAAATCGTCTGGGGCAACCAAGTCGGTTTTAGGATCAAAGCCATGTAGGTTCGCCAGCAAGAAACGCGAGGTGTTGCGGATACGACGATACGCATCGGCGCTGCGTTTTAGGATCTCATCCGAGACGGTGATCTCACCGGTGTAATCGGTTGATGCCACCCATAAACGCAAAATATCGGCACCCAGCTTGTTCATCACGTCTTGCGGCGCGATGGTGTTCCCCAAAGATTTCGACATCTTGCGGCCTTTGCCGTCAACGGTGAAACCATGAGTCAGCACTTTTCGATACGGGGCCTTCTCTTTGATGGCGACCGAGGTCATTAACGATGATTGGAACCAACCACGGTGCTGATCCGACCCTTCGAGGTACATGTCAGCTTCTTGGCCGTTGAACTCGTCACGCTGGTTAACCACCGCATAGTGCGTCGCGCCTGAATCAAACCATACATCGAGCGTATCCAGCACTTTCTCGTACTGGTCTGCTTCATCGCCAAACAGCTCGTTAAGATCCAAATCCCACCACGCTTGAATGCCCGATTGCTCTACCCGCTGTGCAACCTGCTCAATCAGGTTAATCGTATCGGGGTGAAGCTCTGACGTTTCTTTGTGAACGAACAAGGCAATGGGTACGCCCCAGGTACGCTGACGAGAAATACACCAGTCTGGACGGCCTTCAACCATGGATTCAATGCGGCTTTGCCCCCAGTCCGGGATCCATTCAACGTTTTTGATCTCTTGTAAGGCTTTATCTCGCAGACCGGCTTTATCCATGGCGATAAACCATTGTGGCGTCGCTCGGAAAATAATCGGCGTTTTGTGGCGCCAGCAGTGCGGATAGCTGTGTTCATAGGCATGATGATGCAGCAGCGCGCCGTGCGTTTTAAGCGTTTCAATGACATTATCATTGGCTTTAAACACGTGCTGACCGGCAAACAGTGGTGTATCAGGTAAATACACACCATTGCTCCCCACAGGATTGGCCACTTCTAGGTCGTATTTTTTCCCCACCACGAAGTCTTCTTGGCCGTGTCCAGGCGCAGTGTGGACAACCCCCGTACCCGACTCAGTTGTCACGTGATCGCCAAGGATCACCGGCACGTCAAAATCATAAAATGGGTGTTGAACACGTTGCAGCTCTAACGCTTCACCTTTACAAAAACCAAGGTTGTGATAGTGCTCAATACCAGCACGATCCATGACGTCTTTGGCCAACTCTGCCGCCAGAATTAAGCGCTGTGGCTGCTCGCCTTCGACTTGCACCAGCACATATTCCAGATCCGCGGACACAGCAACGGCGCGGTTAGCCGGCAGAGTCCAAGGCGTCGTCGTCCAGATCACCGCCGAAACAGGCCCTTCGCCTTGATGCTCACCAGCAAGGGTAAAGGTGTTCACGAGCGCCTGCTCATCGACCGCACGGAACATGACGTCAATCGATGGGGACGTCTTGTCTTGATACTCGACTTCGGCTTCGGCAAGGGCTGAACCACAATCCGTACACCAGTGAACCGGTTTAAACCCTTTGTGCAAGTGGCCATTCCCAGCAATCTTACCCAAGGCACGGATGATGCTGGCCTCAGTTTTAAAATCCATGGTGAGATAGGGTTTATCCCACTCACCCAACACGCCAAGACGTTTGAAGTCGGCTTTTTGACCTTCCACTTGCTTGGCCGCGTATTCACGACATTTTTCACGGAACTCGGCGGTGGAGATTTTCTGACCCGGCTTGCCCACTTTTTTTTCTACCATCAATTCGATAGGTAGACCGTGGCAGTCCCAGCCAGGGACATACGGTGCGTCATAGTCCGCCAGCGTTTTCGATTTAATAATAATGTCTTTGAGAATTTTATTAACAGAGTGACCAATATGAATATTGCCGTTCGCGTACGGAGGGCCGTCGTGCAAAATAAATGTTTTTTTGCCGTGCTTCGCTTGACGGATTGCACCGTAAAGATCTTCATCATACCAACGCTTGAGCATATCAGGCTCGCGCTTAGCAAGATTACCTCGCATCGGAAACGCAGTTTCCGGCAGGTTTAAGGTATCTTTGTAGTCACTCATTGATTATTGATTCCGTATGGAGGTTACTCTAGACATTATTGCCATCAGCCAGCCACGCACGCGCTGCCGATGCATCTCGTTGAATTTGCATTTTTAATGCGTCTACTGACGCGAATTTGGTTTCATCACGCAATTTGTGCAGTAGGCTAACTTCTAATTGTTTGCCGTATAAATCGAGCGTTTGATCGAATAGATGCACTTCTAACTGCTGATGGGTGCCATTGACCGTCGGTCGATTACCCACGTTGGCAACGCCCGGCAAAGATTGCCCTGCACGCGCACCGGACACGGTTACCGCGTACACACCCGATACAGGAGAGACTCGCCGCTTAAGCAGCACATTCGCGGTAGGAAAGCCGATCGTGCGTCCAAGCTTTCGCCCATGCGCGACCCGCCCGCAAATACTGTAGGGTCGCCCCAACATATCGGCTGCCGCCTCTAACTGGCCCGCGAGAAGCGCATCTCGGATAGCGGTGCTACTCACCCGTCGGTCGCTGACACAAAAGCTTTCGGTACTCACCACCGCAAAGTGATGCTCTTTCCCGGCTTGCTCTAATCGAGCGAAGTCACCGGCACGCTTGAGGCCAAAGCGAAAGTCGTCACCCACTACCAGAAACTTAACACCCAATTGATTGACCAACAAGCGATCAACAAAGGCATCCGGGCTCATGGCGGCAAATGCTGGTGTAAAGCTGACACACAACAGCCTATCCACGCCTAACTTAGCCAGCTGAGTATATTTGTCGCGCAGCCGGGATAAACGTGCAGGGGCCTGATCGCCTTGAAACAATTCGAGCGGTTGAGGCTCAAACAGCATGACAGTCGCAGGCAAATCGAGGGCCCTGGCCTTCTCGACCACTTGGCGCAAGACCGCTTGGTGCCCAAGGTGGACACCATCAAAGTTACCGATGGTGAGTACACAGCCTCGGTGTTTGGCCCGGATATTGTGAATGCCTCGAATTAATTCCATCGCCTGCTGACTATTTGAACTATAAAAACTGGCGGATTATATACTAGTCAGCGCTGGCAATCAGCCCTGGATTGATATTCCGCGCTTACCATCATCCTCGGTGGCGGATATCGCCTAATCTCACACCAAACATCACTGCCGTGATCAGATAGAGGCTCCCCCCGCCAAGAATACAGCCAGCCAGGCTAATGCTGCGAGAGAATAATGGCATAGCCACCCATTGTGACAAACTCGGCATCAAAACATAAAGCCCAATGACCATGGCACAAACGGCCACCAGTAACTTAACAATAAACGTCACTGTGTCTCGAGAAAGGCGATAAATATGACGACGGTGTAGCCCTTGATACAACAGGCCTGCATTAATCAGCGCCGATAAGGCCGTGGCCATTGCTAGCCCCACGTAGCTGAAGAAATAGGCAAAAATCGCATTAAAGACCATATTGCTGACCATTGCGATGACACCATATTTGACCGGTGTTTTAGTATCTTGGCGAGCATAATAACCAGGCGCCAGGACTTTGATCACCATAAAATTGACCAAGCCACAGGCATAAGCTACCAGAGATAGACTGGCCGCCTCCACGTCAGGCACACCAAATTCACCCCGCATAAACAACACCATCAACATGGGCTTGGCAAGCACAATTAATCCAGCCATGGCGGGGATCCCGAGTAGCAGAACCATACGTACGCCCCAGTCCATGGTCGCAGCAAACTGATCCGCCGATTTATCGACATGTTTTTTGGATAACGCGGGCAAGATCACCGTCGCAATCGCAATGCCAAATAACCCCAGTGGGAACTCTAATAAACGATCGGAGTAATACAGCCAACTGATAGAACCCGTCATTAAGAAGCTAGCAATAAAGGTATCGAATAACAGATTAATCTGACTGACGGATACCCCAAACAATGCTGGAATCATTAACTGTCGAATTTTGACAACGCCGGGATGATGCCATCCCCATTTAGGCCGCACGAGCATCCCCTCTTGCGCTAAAAAAGGCAGTTGGAACAAAAGTTGAATCACACCGCCTGCAAACACACCGATCGCAAGGCCTATTTCAGGTTGTGCCAAATGCGGGGATAGACCGATCGCCGCAGCAATAATCGCAACGTTTAAAAACACCGGCGTAAAGCTGGAAACTGCAAATTTATTCAGCGTGTTAAGGATAGCCCCCGATAGCGCAACAAAGGTAATAAACCACAAATAGGGGAAAGTGATTTTCAACATCAAGCTGGCCAACTCAAATTTTGCACCATCAGGCCCGCCGTCTAGCCAATCGACAAACCAACCGGTACCAAACAACGCGGCTAAAACGGGCGAACCGACCACACCTAGCAATGTCACAACAGTGACCAGCCCACCAAGCGTGCCGACCACATTGGCCACCAACTCGCGTGAGTAGGCTCGGGTGGTATCATCTTTATCAAGCGCCTGGTATTCGGTTAATACCGGCACAAACGCTTGTGAAAATGCCCCTTCGGCAAATAGACGACGCAAAAAATTAGGGATTTTATTGGCAAAGAAAAAGACATCGGCGGCCGCACCCGCGCCCATTAAGTTGGCAATGACAACATCGCGCACCAATCCTAAAACACGGGACACTAATGTCATGGTGCTCACGATGAGCCCAGAGCGTAAAAGTCGCTTACTCACGGTTACCTCTTGAAAACACGTGCCCGATGCGCGCGTTGCTTCTACTTTTTCGCCCCTGGCGATACGCCGAAAGGGAGAACAAATCGAAATATAGGTGACGTCGGGGCTGAAATGCTGATAGAATCAGCCGCCATATTAACTGTGATAACCCCGCAGCGCCAATACTACCTTGGAGCGGCGGATCTTTGCACAAATGAATTGACAATAGAGGCAAAAAGAGGCATAGTCCTCCGCCTTGAAATGTCACCGAACAAAAAGATTTGGGAGTTAGACCCTTGGCGAATATCAAATCTGCTAAGAAGCGTGCGATCCAGTCTGAAAAGCGTCGCCAGCACAACGCAAGCCGTCGCTCTATGATGCGCACCTATATGAAGAAAACTGCTTCAGCAATTGCTGCAGGCGACAAAGAAGCGGCAACTGCTGCTTTTGCACAAGTTCAGCCTATTCTTGATCGTTCAGCCACTAAAGGCATGATCCACAAGAATAAAGCAGCTCGTTACAAAGCAGCATTCTCAGCACAAATTAAAGCGCTGTAAGATTGCTCTTTGCTTAGAGATAAAAAAAACCGGCCCTGGCCGGTTTTTTTTTGCTTATCACTTGTTGCTTACCTAGGTGCTAATTTGCGGTTTCGCTGCAGTAGAGGTCATGTAAAAGCTGAATGACGGCAACGACTTCATCACTTTTTAGCGAATAATATACCGTCTGCGCCTCTTTGCGCGTTGTCACCAGACCATCTTTTCGTAACCAAGCAAGATGCTGCGATAAGGCTGACTGGCTCAGAGGAACCCGCTCCACTAACTGCCCCACCGACAATTCACCTTGTAGTAAATAACACAGAATAAAAAGGCGTTTTTCATTGGCCATGGCTTTTAGCAGGCTGACTGCCTTAGGCCCATTCTGCTGCATGCGGGCTAAATCCATTCAACTTCCATCATCAGTTAATACTCAATGGCACGAGTCTAGCACGATCTTTATGCTAGCTTGTAATTAAACAAACAAGTGACTGTAATCTGCCTCACAAATCCTTTTTACCGCTGGGTGCTGGATCATACGTTCCGCAAAGATGACGAAATATTCCTCTTTTACCATACTTAGCTCAGCAATTTGTATCGCTTGACCCAAACGGGTGACTTCCTCAGCATAGGTCGTAGGTGCAATAAATAACGCCTGATGACTAATCCCAAACGCTTTCATTAAGGCGGAATCGTCAAATTCTCCCAGAATATTAGGTACGATGCCTTGTTGATCAAACCACTGCGTTAACTTACGTCCCATTGCGGTCGATTTGCTAGGAATTAAGACTTTCTGTGTCGCTAAACGTATGGGTAACGGCACATCAGGATCTTCTGCAGGGTTTGATGAATATAAGCTCATGCTACTTTCACCTAACTTGACGCTAAACAAGCCGGCCTGTTGGGTCGAATCTATCGGGCAATCTGAAAGGATCATATCTAATTTATGCTCTGCGAGTTGCTCAAGCAGCATTTCATGCGTGGATTCAAAACAGCGCAGGTGGATGGCGTTATCGTGAGGTATCGCATGCAAGAGAATTTGGCTAATCAGCCGCTTCGATAATGCATCAGCAACCCCAACATCGAATAAGATATTCTCTTGCTGGCTGTAATTGACAATATCTAGCATTTCGTAGCTCAGACCAAACATACGATCAGCATATTTAAAAACCAGCTGGCCGAGCTCAGTGGGCTCCACGTAGCGCCCATTGCGTTTAGTGAGCTTACCATTTAAGCGCTGTTCCAGAGCCCGAATTTGCCCAGTAACGGTTTGTGGTGTTAAACAAAGCTTATCCGCCCCTTGGGTGATTGAACCTTGCTTGCAGACCATCCAGAAGTAGTACAGGTGGTTGTAATTTAGGTGAGCCATGCTGATAGATAAAAAAACGCCAGACGAAGCAGCTTACGCTGCCTCTCTGGCGCCTTCAAGTGGCATACGCGTTTTAGTTTTTCACATCGTCTTTATCAAGCGGCTTTCTTACCCGCTCACCCGCTCGATGCTCTAAAGCACGCTCTGAGAAGCTTGAGGATTTATCCTGTTCTTCTCTATCAACCTTATCAACGTTCGATGTCACCATCGCCTTTCCGGCCGCGACACCTGCGCGATAGGCTTGGCAAACATCGCTTTGGTCTTGCTTTCCGTTGCAATACATATCTTGGTTTACCGCCATGGCAGAGCCAGAGACGGTAACCAGGCTAGTAATCAACGCCAGTATTACCTTCTTCATACTCGTCTCCTTGTTCATCTGCAAGCGCGCTGGCTGGTGGCAGTGCAAAGTGCAACACTACGTAGCCAATCACGGCCGCCAAGGTCGATCCTATCAAGATACCAAGACGAGAGAGTGTGACGAACTCGCCATTCACACCAACAAAGGCCAGTGATGAGATGAAGATAGACATGGTGAAACCAATACCACAGAGCACTGACACGGCAAAGATATGGGTGAAATTCACGCGTGCTGGCAGTTTGGCAATACCTAATTTCACTGCGGCCCAACTAAAGGTAAAGATCCCAAGTGGTTTACCCAGAAGCAAGCCCAAGGCAATACCTAGCGGCAACATTTCCGTCAAGTTAGCCAGTGATACACCGTCAAGCGATACCCCAGCATTCGCGAACGCAAAAATTGGCAGAATCAGATACGACACGTATGGATGCAGCGCATGTTCCATTTTTTTCAATGGCGAGGGTGCATCATCCGTTTTACCTTTAAGCGGGATGGCAAAACCAAGCACCACACCGGCAAGCGTCGCATGAACACCCGATTGCAACACGCTGAACCATAAAATCAGTCCAACCACGACGTACGCAGGAATACTGGTCACTTTGCGCATATTCATCGCCACTAGTACCACAGTGGCTATAAAGGCTGACGCTAGGGCAACCAGCGATAGATCGCTACTGTAAAACAGGGCAATGATCACAATCACCCCAAGATCATCAATGATCGCCAATGCCAGTAAAAATACTTTTAACGCAAGCGGGACACGATTACCCAACAACGCCAACACACCGAGCGCAAACGCGATATCCGTAGCAGCTGGGATAGCCCAACCAGACACGGCCAGTGGGTCGCCCCAGTTGAACGCCAAGTAAACCAGTGCGGGAGCAAGCATACCTCCGATCGCTGCAACCGCAGGGAATGTGGCTTTGTCTTTTGAGTTTAGGGCACCTTGAACCAACTCACGTTTGACTTCCAAACCAATCAGCAGGAAAAAAATCACCATCAGACCATCGTTGATCCAATGACCAACGGATAAGCCTGCTACATAGGTATGAAGCGTGCTGTCATATAAAGGCTGTAAATCCGAGTTCGCTACGAACATCGCTAATACCGCCGCTACAATCAGCACAATACCTCCTGCGGATTCCATTTTCAGAAACTGACGAATGACATCAGTCATTTAGAGCACTCCATACAATAAAAGTGGATTTCAGTAGTCTAGACAGTCAGACCACTTTTAGAAAAATCGTTTGTTCTGATAGTAAACATCGGGAAAACCGATGTTAAAACTAACTTACCATTGATTTATTCGTAGTCTAACGCTTTTATATCCTGTTTACCGATTTATAGCTTAACGCTTTCTCTCTAGCATAGTGTCGATTTCAACCTTGTTGTTACATTTTTATCTCTGTTTTTTTCCAGCCGTGTCTTTAGGGACAAATAACACTAGGAATCAGGGGGCTAACAGCGCTTTTGCTGCGGCATATCCGTGCCAAGATCGTATTTTCAACTCACTGCAGTATTTATGTCATATTTCTGAAATATTCCCTTTTTACTATCGCCTCAGATTTTGCTTTGACACTAAACTGACATCGAATTGTCACGGAGATATCTTATGACTCCCCATGCTACAGCAGTAGAGGCAACTCAGAGCTCCTCAAATTGGTTCCGTTGGACCAAGCTTGCCGTCATGCTTTACCTCCTGCTCGTGGCCGTTGCCATGGTAGGAAGCGGCTTCAAATGGGCCATAGGCGACGAAGCGAAGACGCTCTTTGCGTTTGCGTCTCATCCCGTAGCTGGCTTAATGATTGGTATTGTTGCCACTGCATTGATTCAGTCTTCAAGTACCGTGACGTCTATCATCGTCGGCCTGGTCGCGGGTGGCTTGCCGGTTGAAGCGGCGATTCCCATGGTAATGGGAGCCAACGTGGGTACCTCAGTGACTAATACTATCGTCAGTTTAGGCCATGCCCGCTGTAAAGTAGAGTTTAGTCGTGCCTTTAGTTGTGCCACTGTTCATGACTTCTTTAATCTCTTTGCCGTGGCTATTTTTCTCCCACTCGAAATGGCATTTGGAATACTGAATAAAATTTCTGGCTGGTTGGTGTCGCCACTGGCACAAGCGAACGATATGAGTATCAAGGGGTTAAACTTTATTAAGCCATTGACCAAACCCGTCGTTAATGCTGTGCAATCGCCCTTGGATGCTATCTTTCCGGGCAACATTGGTGGCTTCGTGATGATTGCCATGGGGATTGTTACTATTGTCGTTGCCATCACCGTGATGGGTCGCGTGATGAAAAAACTGATGGTGGGTCGGGCAAAAGAGATGCTTAAAAATGCTATCGGTCGCGGTCCATTGCACGGTATTTTCTCAGGCTCAATCGTCACTGTGTTGGTGCAATCTTCATCAACGACCACTAGCTTGATGGTGCCATTGGTCGGCTCAGGCGTGTTAAAGGTGCGTGATATTTATCCATTCACATTGGGCGCAAACATTGGTACCTGCATTACCGCGTTACTTGCCGCCACAGCCGTCACGGGCGAGTTCGCCGTCTTTGCGCTGCAAATTGCATTAGTACACCTTAGTTTTAATATCCTAGCCACCGCGCTTATCTTTGGTGTGCCGTTTTTACGCGAATTACCGCTCAAAGGTGCAGACTTGTTGGGCAAAATGGCCGCCAAATCAAAAATGGCCGTCCTCGTTTATATCAGCATGGTCTTTGTTGTAATCCCAGGCAGCATCGTCCTCTTATCCCAATAAGCCTGAGATTTAGGTCACACACAAAAAACGCAGCCAGCTGGCTGCGTTTTTTTATTGAAAATTGGCTCAAGATGACACCAAGTCGTATCGCCTCGTTAACGTTACTGCCTATCAAACAGCAATACGTTAAACCGCAATCGGCGCTTTAATGGTCGGATGCGGATCGTAGCCTGCAATTTCAAAGTCATCGATTTTATATTCAAAGATAGAGGCAGGCTTGCGTTTAATGGTCAATGTCGGCAACGCACGCGGTTCACGCTTTAGCTGTTCATGGACAATATCATCGGTCAGATGGTTATGATAAAGGTGAACATCACCGAAAGTATGGACAAAATCACCGACCGCTAGGTCGCACTGTTGCGCCACCATATGGGTGAACAGCGCATAGCTAGCAATATTAAACGGCACACCCAAGAAGTAGTCTGCACTACGCTGATAAAGCTGGCATGAGAGCTTGCCATCCGCCACGTAGAACTGAAACAAACAATGGCAAGGGGCCAAGGCCATTTTGCCTTGCTCCGCGTTCTCTGATGGGCTGATGGACTCATCCGGCAAATCGGCAGGGTTCCACGCCGTGATAATATGGCGACGCGAATTGGGTTTGGTTTTAATTTGCTCGATCAATTGCGCAATCTGATCCACGGTTGAGCCATCTGGACACGCCCAAGAGCGCCACTGAGCGCCATAGACGGGACCGAGATCACCTTGCTCGGTGGCCCATTCATCCCAAATACGTACCTTGTTGTCTTGTAAGTACTGGATGTTAGTCTCGCCGTTAAGAAACCACAAAAGCTCGTGGATAATCGCTCGGGTATAGAGTTTTTTGGTCGTTAACAGTGGAAAGCCTTCAGCAAGGTCGAACCGTAGTTGGCGTCCAAATATCGATCGCGTTCCGACACCAGTGCGATCTCCCCTATCTGTCCCATTACCGAGAATATCCTGCATCAACGCCTGATACTGCTTCATAGTGTTTCCTATCATTGACCGAACAAACAAAAGGCACCGCTGAGGTGCCTTGGTGTATCACTTACTATAACCGATTCGCGTTATTCGGTCACTTGGCGGGTTGGCATCGATACGCCCATAGCATCATCAACGCCCCTACGATCACCATCGGCAACGATAAAAGCTGCCCCATACTGAATATTCCTGCAAATAACCCGAGATGTGCATCTGGCTCGCGGAAATACTCCACAATAAAGCGGAATGTGCCGTAACCGGCCAAGAAAAGCCCCGAGACCGCCCCCATTGGGCGTGGCTTTTTAATGTACATATTGAGGATCACAAATAACGCGACGCCTTCTAATGCAAACTCATAAAGCTGCGAGGGATGGCGTGGCCACGGGCCCCCGGTTGGAAAGACCATCGCCCAAGGCACATCCGTGATGCGCCCCCATAGCTCACCGTTCATAAAGTTGCCCAACCGGCCAGCGCCAAGGCCAAATGGTACTAACGGCGCAATAAAGTCAGCCACGGTAAAAAAGTGACGCTGCGTTTTACGTGCATACCATGCCATGGCGGTGATCACACCCAACAGACCACCATGGAACGACATGCCTCCTGTCCATACTTTGAACAAAAATAAGGGGTCGGCGATAAAAGCATCCAATTGGTAAAAAAGCACATAGCCAATGCGTCCACCCAATACCACGCCAAGAAAGCCGGCAAACAGCAGATCGCTGACTTCTTCTTTGTTCCAACCACTGTTGGGTTTTGTCGCACGATGGTTTGCCAGCCAAAGAGCAAACACAAACCCTAACAAATACATCAACCCGTACCAGCGTACCGCTATGGGGCCTAACTCGATTAATACCGGGTCGATTGACGGAAAGGTGAAATAACCTTCAGCCATGAATTTGATCCTTTATTTCAACAACATGCTAGCGCCGACAATAACAAGAAAGACGGCAAAAATACGTTTTATTTGCTCAGTAGGTAACTTCACCGCAAGCTGCGCGCCTACCCGTGTCATCCATACAGACGTGGAAACCACCCCGAGCAACGCGGGTAAATACAAGTATCCGACACTGAGTGGCGGTAAGGGTTCCGTCTGTCGCCAGCCCAACCACACAAAGCTAATCATGCCACCGAACGCTAATACCGCTCCCCCCGCTGAGGCACTACCGATCGCTTGATGCATGCTGACCCCACGCCAGTGTAAATATGGAACAGTAAAGGATCCGCCACCAATGCCTGCCAAGCTAGAAAGTGTCCCAATCAAGGTTCCAGCCGCAGAAAGCCGCCACCAATGCGGCAATGGGCGCGCTTGATAGACGCGGCGATTAAGTAACATTTGCAGTGCCATCGCAAGCACAATCACACCAAATAAACGGGGTAGCCAATCAGGAGGCAGCAAGTCAGCAAATCCGGCCCCAAGACTACCGCCTAACAGCATGCCAGGAACAAGCGCTTTGACCGCCTCGACATGCACATTACCTAAGCGAAAATGCCGCCATGCCGACGCACTTGAAGTCAAAACGATCGTTGCTAACGACGTCGCCAGAGCAATGGGCATCACCACCGTCGGTGAAATGCCAAAAACCGGCAATAGAAACGTTAAAGCGGGTACCACCACCAGTCCACCGCCAATGCCAAGCAGCCCTGATAAGGTACCTACGCACGCACCGACTAGCATGCAGACCACAAACAACAACAGTGTTAGGCCAGTGATCATCGCATTTGTCCGATTTTGACTAGCGCATCAAGCCCATGTTCGGCCAGAAAGGCTTCGGTCGATGCCCGAATCGCATCAGGGTCGTCTAATGTCAGCATAGTATTCGCCTGCACCACTAGCGCCTCATGCGGTAATCGACTTAACAGATATTTGATTTTGGCGACATTCCGAGTGTTCATACTCAGTTGCTGGTAACCCAATCCCACTAATAATGCTGCACCCACAGGATCGCCGGCCAACTCACCGCAGACACTTACCGGTAATTGATGGCGCGCACCCATAGTTGCAATGGATGATAAGGCATGGAGTACTGAAGGATGCAGGGCATCAAAAATATCCGCGACCCGCGCATTATTGCGATCAACGGCGAGTAAATATTGGGTCAAGTCATTGGTCCCTACCGATAAAAAATCGATATCACGCGCGATATTATCCAACTGATACAAAATAGAGGGAACTTCGACCATGATCCCGAGCATAGGGATATTAACGCTCTCACCCGTGCTCTCGGCCTCTTGGCTGACCTCTTGATACGCGCGGCTGACCAAGGTTTTCGCTTCCAATAACTCATTGCGGCCAGAGATCATTGGCAGTAGTAACTTAAGGTTATTTAAACCTATGCTCGCGCGTAACATGGCACGGACTTGGATCAAAAAGATATCCGGATGATCCAAGCTGAAGCGAATACCGCGCCACCCCAGAAAAGGATTATCTTCTTCCACACTTAGGTAAGGAAGCGGCTTATCTCCACCGATATCCAACGTACGCATCACCACAGGCTTATCAGGGTAACTGGCAAGAATGGCGCGATACTGTTTCACTTGTTCGTCTTCAGAGGGGAACCGGCGTAACATTAAAAAAGGGACTTCAGTGCGAAAAAGTCCTACCCCATCCACCCCTTGATTAATCGCAATTTGACTATCGGCACTAAGACCGGCATTTAAATGGACCTCAACCCGGGTGCCGTCTTGGGTTTGTCCCGGGCTGGCCAGTGCTGTCTCAAAGGTCGATTGTAAGCTGGCTTCTTCTTGAACCAATTGCTGGTATTCGTTGATCAAGGCCTCGGCAGGCTCGATCATTAATATCCCTTTGTGTCCATCGAGGATAACGGTTTTGTGGTGCAAGCGTGAGGGAGAAAAGCTGACTCCCATGATCGCAGGGATCCCCAATGCCCGCGCGAGAATGGCAGCATGAGAATTAGCCGCTCCCTGTTCGGCGACAACGCCTGCCAGTAAGGTACGAGGAATCGAAGCCAGCATACCGGCTGTCAGCTCGTGAGCCAGTAACACAACCGGTGATGAAATCGCTGGAGCACTGCCTGCCGGGGCCATCAAAAAATAGAGTAATCGCTGACCCAGTTCTTTTACATCGTCTGCGCGCGCTTTGAGATAAGGATCGTCCATCAGGGAAAAGCGTGCGGAAAAGGCCTCCACAGTTTGTCGCACGGCCCACGTCGCTTCATCGCCTTGCTGGATCCTGACCGTTATGTCTTCTCGCAACATGGGATCATTGAGCAGATGTACAAACAGATCAAAAATCGCTAATGCGTCTTTTTGTAGCTCCTTATCAAAGCGCTTACGCAAACGCCGGAACTCGGTACTGGCCTCATCAATCGCGGCGTCCAAGCGGTCGAGCTCTCGCGACACATCGAGACTGCTTGCCGGAGCAACGTCTTCTAACCTTGGTTGCGACTCGTCGCACCAAGCTTGAGCAATACCGATCCCCGGTGACGCCGGCATCCCTTCAAGTAAAATAGGCGATCGGGTACCTTGCCACCCCCCTTGCGCATCCGCATGGGCAAATACCACCGCCAACTGCGCGGCTAAGGTGACAAGAAACGACTCTTCACTTTCATCAAATTGACGCGGTTGGTGTTGCTGAACGACTAATACGCCCAGCACCTTTTTGCGATAAATAATGGGCGTACCCAAAAAAGATTGAAACGCATCTTCTCCGGTCGCTGGAAAAGGTTTAAACGCAGGATGTCGTCGTGCATAAGCGAGGTTTAAAGGCTCAGCCCGTTGACCAACCACGCCAACTAACCCGTCACCAAACGACATCGACACTTGCGCCGACGGATCGAGCCCCTGCGTTGCCATCAAATCAAAGCTTTGTTGCTCAAGGTTGGCGAGATAGACAGAGCAGCACTCGGTACGCATTGCCAAGCAGGTTTGTTGCACCAACGTATGCAGCGCCTGATCGAGATCGGCTGACACTGCAACGCTTTGCACAATATTCCTTAACTGCGTGAGCACCGAGTTTCTCCTTTACCCTCGCTTATTTTTACGTCGAGGTTTGCGTTCTTTAAAAGGCATCGCAAGCGGCGCAAACTCTTTCATTGCACGCCGATAGACTTCACGCTTAAATGCCACGACTTGACGCACAGGATACCAATAACTGACCCAACGCCAGCCATCAAATTCCGGTGTCCCGCCACGCAAAACGTTCACGTGTGACTCATCACACTCAAGCTTAAGCAAAAACCATTTTTGCTTTTGCCCAATACATACGGGTTTAGAATCCCACCGCACCAAGCGTTTCGGTAATTTATAACGTAACCAATGTCGACTAGTCCCCAAGATGCGCACATCTTTTTTGGTCAGCCCAACTTCTTCATACAATTCACGATACATGGCTTGCTCAGGACTTTCTCCTTCATCAATACCACCTTGTGGAAACTGCCATGAATGCTGACCATATCGACGAGCCCAGAGTACTTGACCGTGGCCGTTACAAATTACTATCCCCACATTGGGACGATAGCCATCGCCATCAATCACTGGACAACCTCAATGATAAATCTCTACTGAACCTGATTTTTTCACAAAAAGCGGCTGAGGGTAAACAAACATTGTGGATTGACCTTCTTTTTTGCGCTCTCGTCGTCATCTGAGGATAACTCACCCTCTAACAGGAAGTTATAAACATAGCAATGAGAGTTTGCGCACATTTATTCACGCTTTCTGTGGATAGATTTGTGAAGAAGCCTAGAAAAAGTGCATTAAAGCATCAGGTATCGATCATCTAACGGAAGGAAATATTGTCATACAAATAAAATAAGACCTTAAATTCATAAACTTAAAAGTAATTCGTTAAGATAGGATCCTTGACAAGATCCGACGATCATTAAATACGCACAGATCGCTCAAAGATCCATCAGTTAGTGAATTATCCACATTGATAGCTCAAAAAAACGACAGATCAGCTCTTTTATCCATTTTTCTCTGATTTTTATTACTGTATATATGATCATGTGCCTCATTTTACGCGCATAAAATGATGCCCATGTGGATAACTAAAGGACAGTCATGACATTCTCTCCCCAAGGATCCACTTGCAGCACTGATGACAGTTCTCGATAATGCACGACCGTTATGCCCATAAACAGGATCGAGCCACTGTGATACATCCTCCTGAATCTGAACAGATACTGATGGACCGAGCACTAGAGCTTGCAGGTCTGACGCTGGGTGAAGTGAGCCAATCACTAGGGATAAGCTGTCCGGAAACACTCTCTCGGGAAAAAGGCTGGATCGGTATGTTACTCGAGACCTGTTTAGGTGCCAATGCGGGGAGTAAGCCTGAACAAGACTTCGCACATTTGGGGATTGAGCTAAAAACCATTCCCGTCAACCAAAACGGTAAGCCTCTAGAAACAACCTTTGTCTGTGTCGCACCACTCACTGGGATTGCGGGGGTGCGTTGGGAAACCAGCCATGTAAGACAAAAACTATCACGCGTGTTATGGGTCCCCGTGGAAGGCGAGCGTGATATTCCCGTGGCGAAGCGACGGATAGGGACTCCCCTGCTGTGGTCTCCTAGCTCAGAAGAAGACGCATGCTTACGCGCCGACTGGGAAGAATTAATGGATTGGGTGGCATTGGGACGCGTGACCGAAATCACGGCACGTCAAGGCCAATACTTACAATTGCGGCCCAAGGCTGCTAATGGCAGCGTACTCACCGACGCCTTTGGGCCTCATGGCGAGCCAATTCGAACGCTACCACGTGGGTTTTATTTACGGACACAATTTACCCACCAGATCCTGACCCGTTACTTCCTCGATCCACAATAATAGCGCCTTAAAATCGAATCGGCATGTCTTCGCGACACCCAGGCTCCCCACCGGTCGCGAACTCATCATAGGGATCCATTAAGCGTAACACGCCCTGTTCAATGCCAAGCGCCTTGAGCTTATCCCCCACTTGTCCCACATGATCAAACTGCATCACCTCGCCGGTTTGATCGGAACGTAAAGGCTCGAGCTGCTTCTTGATTTCGACTTCTACCGAATACTTGGCGCCTCCCGCATGAGCCATGATGTAGCATTGCGGACATGACTGGGGATCCGCGCGCATCCACGCCTTGAGTTGTGCATAGTTCATTTGACTTTCCTCTTGTCGCTTTCTTTGGCGCCTGTTGCTACCTGACCCAATACACCCCATCGCCCGGCAATTCATGGCGTCACTCATACAAGTAATGGTTAAAGTTTGCACACCTGTCAAGCCGAGCGGTGCGGTTAAACCGCTTTCGATTAAAGGCAAAATTCTCTACTATGGACTGCCATAGGTCGATTGCAGACAAGGAGACAGGATGCAATACCACCGTTTGCCCCATTCCTCGCTAGACGTGAGTAAAGTGTGTCTTGGCACAATGACATTTGGTGAGCAAAATAGTGAAGCCGACGCGCATGCTCAGCTCGATCTTGCTTTTGAGCGCGGTGTTAATTTTATCGACACCGCAGAGATGTACCCCGTCCCCCCAAGCCAACCGACACAAGGTTTAACCGAGCAATATATCGGTAACTGGCTGGAAAAGTCGGGAAAGCGCGATCGTGTGATCCTCGCCACTAAAGTGGCTGGCCCGCGCAATGTTCCTTACATCCGTGACAACATGTCGCTCAACCGACGTCATGTGCATCAAGCCGTTGAAGATAGTCTGACGCGACTGAAAACCGACTATATCGATTTGTATCAAGTCCATTGGCCGCAACGGCATAATAACTGTTTTGGTAAGCTCAATTATCCTTATCAAGACGAGCATTCTGGGGTGACGATTTTGGATACCTTGGATGCACTGAACGAGCTAGTACAAGCGGGAAAAATCCGTTATATCGGCGTTTCTAATGAAACCCCTTGGGGCGTGATGCGCTATTTGCATCTGGCAGAGAAGCACAGCCTCACACGTATCGTCTCTATTCAGAATCCGTATAACCTGCTTAACCGGACGTTTGAGGTGGGGCTCTCTGAGATCAGCCACCAAGAAGGGGTGGAGTTATTGGCTTACTCACCGCTTGCCTTTGGCGCACTGAGCGGTAAATATTTGCAAGGTGCACGTCCAAAAGGCGCACGCTGTACACTGCATCAACGCTTCGCCCGTTATTTTACTGAATCAGGGCAAAAGGCCACACAAGAATACGTCGATCTGGCTCAGCGTCATGGTCTTGATCCGGCGCAAATGGCGCTGGCGTTTGTGAATACGCGTCCCTTTGTCGCCTCTAACATTATTGGCGCCACCACACTCAAACAGCTAGAGAGCAATCTCGACAGCTTGGATCTGACACTGAGTGATGATGTGCTTGCCGGTATTGATGAGATCGCTAACCGCTACCCTAACCCCTGCCCTTAGATCGCAACACGGCAACCCCTTGGGGTTGCCGTCCATTTCATGTAATCTGGCCGTATTATCCAGCCTAACGCGGCAACTTGATGAGAACACAGGCAGATAGATGGCGCCATGCTATCGGTTTTGAACTAACGGGCTTGATCTTGGTGGTCTTGGGGCTCAATTGGATCCTTGGGGCTGGGATCGGTCACCTTGGCGTGATGGGGGCGATTTTTTCAGTTCTCGCCACCTTCTGGAATTATGTCTACAACATTGGCTTTGATAAAGCGATGTTAGCGCGGCGGGGCTCGGTGATCAAAACCCTCCCCTTGCGTCTGTTGCATGCTGTGCTTTTTGAGGCTGGGCTTCTGGTCGCCACTATCCCCTTTATCATGTGGTGGCTGTCGATGAGCTTTTGGCAAGCTCTGAGCATGGATATTGGGCTCGTCATTTTTTATCTGATTTATGCGTTTGTTTATAACTGGCTGTATGACTATTTGTTTCCGATCCCAGCTCCCCACTCAAAACAAGGCTGAGTACATCAACCTTCATACGAATGCGTCAAAAGGTTTATTGACGAAACGTGCGTGGCGCGGGGATCAAATTGTGTTTATTTAAAAGCCGATACATGGTCGCACGTGAAACACCGAGCTCTTTAGCCGCGGCCGATACTTGTCCCTTATTTTCCTCTAGCACAGCAATTAACGCATCGCGTTCCGACTCTTCACGGATTTTACGTAAGCTTTGTTTATAATCACCCTGATGGGGCAAATCTAAGTGCTCCGCATCAATCACCAGATGATCGGCCAGCAATACCGCGCGCTTCACCTGGTTGATAAGCTCGCGCACATTACCCGGCCACGAATAACTGCTCAGTACGCGCTTGGCTTCATCAGAAAAGGTTCGTGCTTGCGTATTATATTGACGTGCAAACTTAAGCAAAAAATACTCTGCTAACTCAGGCACATCGGACTGGCGATCTTTAAGCGCTGGCATATTAATACGCAGCACATTCAATCGATAATACAAGTCTTCGCGAAATAATCCTTCGGCGACACGCTTTTCTAAATCCATATGGGTGGAGGCAATCACGCGCACATCGAGATCACGATTATATTGGTCATGGGTGATATCCAAGGTGCCTTCTTGCAGCAAATGCAGTAAGTGCCCTTGCAAGTGCAGGGGTAAGTCGCCAATTTCATCAAAAAACAAGGTGCTTTTATGACACTGGCGGATTTTCCCTGGCATCTTTTCATCGCCCAGCAACGCATGCTGCATCGACTCATCGGCTAACGCCGAGCATTTCACCGACTCAAACGGCGCTTTCGCACGAGTAGATGCATGATGAATCGCTTGGGCCACTAGCTCTTTACCGGTACCGCTCTCGCCGGCGATTAACACAGACACATCGGTTGGCGCGACACGACGTACTTGATCACGCAACTTTTTCATCGCCGGGCTCGTTCCCTCTAGTCCCATATCACTGTGGTCACCGAGTTGTGGCCAGACATGGCGCTCAAGACGCAGCATACCGAGTTGGTGACCAATGGTACTCATCAGTTGCGAATTAGGAACAGGCGAAGTGAAGTAGTCAATACAGAAACTGACAATAAACTGGCAGATCGCTTCATTAGTAAGCTGATTTTCTCTCACCAAGGCTAACCAACGCACCTGCTTGTTACGGTTAACTAGCGAAGCGACACCATTGAGGCTAAAGTCGTTATGGCTGAGATCGACAATACCAATACAAGGGCCGATATCTTGTAACAATGACTGCGCAGCACGCAAATCATAGCAGCGATGACAATGCCAGCCAGCTTGCTCAAGGGTTGCCAGCCAAGGCTCATAAGCGCCACCGACCACCACGAGTGAGCTTAAGGTTTTGTCACTCCCTGCATCAAATCCCATAACACCTGCCTTACATCCAGTCTGTCATACTACTTGCCAAACAAAGCCTTATTATAAAGRTGGCCGATTTTAAATCTGTCTCAATAAAGAGACATCAGCTGGACACCATAAGCATTATTTTAGTCAAATATATGAATAAACCCGATAAAATGTTGAGTCTTTGACCTAAATATCGGGTATAAGGCACAAAAAAAGCGGCTCTGTGAGCCGCTTCCATGGTGGTCTTTCCAGTTTTAGCTACCTTGTTGAGGGCGCATCGCTGGGAACAAAATCACATCGCGAATGGTATGTGTATTGGTAAAGAGCATCACCAGACGATCAATGCCAATCCCCTGCCCTGCCGTTGGCGGCAAGCCATGTTCAAGCGCATTAATGTAATCGGCATCGTAATACATGGCCTCATCATCACCGGCATCTTTGGCATCAACTTGGGCTTTGAAGCGCGCATCTTGATCTTCGGCATCGTTTAGCTCTGAGAAGCCATTGGCCACTTCACGCCCACCCACGAAGAATTCAAAACGGTCAGTCACGAATGGGTTGTCGTCATTGCGACGAGCCAATGGTGAGATATCCGCTGGGTATTCGGTAATGAAGGTCGGCTGAATTAATTGTGGCTCCGCCGTTTCACCGAAGATTTCTTCAAGTAACTGGCCAGCCGTCCAAAACGATTCGACACTGATATTCAGTGATTTGGCAATGGCGGCTAGATGATCTCGCTCTTGCACATTCTCATCGTTCAGCGCTTGAATCTCAGCATGATCAGGGTTGTACTGCTTAATGGCATCAAGCATGGTAATGCGTGGGTAAGGCCCAGCAAAATTAATCTCATGTTCGCCATAAGGCATTACAGATTGCCCCATCACTTCCAGCGCCACACGCGATAACATATCTTCGGTGAGATCCATCAGATCGTTATAGTCCGCGTACGCCATATAGAATTCCATCATGGTGAATTCTGGGTTATGGCGTGGCGATAAACCTTCGTTACGGAAATTCCGGTTCACTTCAAACACACGCTCGAAACCACCGACAACGAGACGCTTGAGGTATAGCTCAGGCGCGACACGTAGATACATGTCGATATCTAACGCATTATGATGAGTGGTAAATGGACGTGCTGTTGCCCCACCTGGGATAACGTGCATCATCGGTGTTTCCACTTCCATAAAGTGCTTTTCTACCATGTAGTTACGAATGGCGGTCACCACACTTGAACGTACTTGGAATGCGTGACGTGACTCTTCGTTGACAATCAAGTCGACATAACGTTGACGATAACGCAGCTCTTGATCAGCCAAGCCATGGAATTTTTCTGGCAACGGACGCAATGCTTTGGTCAGTAGCTGGTAGCGCTCCATGTTGACATACAGATCGCCTTTGCCCGACTTATGCAGCGCACCATGCACGCCAATAATGTCACCAATATCTAAGCCTTGGTACTCGGCTTTCAGCGCTTTTTGTACGTCTTTCGAGGCATAGGCTTGCACACGGCCCGAGACATCTTGTACCACCATAAATGGTCCACGCTTGGCCATAATRCGGCCTGCGATCGTGACTTTGTGATCAAGTGTTTCAAGCTCGGCTTTGTCTTTATCGCCAAATTCAGCCTGCAGGTCTGCGGCAAGATGCTCACGACGGAAGTCGTTAGGATGGCCGTTTGCCTTACAGTTTTCACGAATGTGATTCAGTTTGGCGCGACGCTCGGCAATCAGCTTATTTTCGTCTGGTAACTGGTCAGTCATAGAAAACCCTTTACATTAAATCGTGATTACAGGCCAGATTTGAGGCTGGCTTCAATAAATTTATCTAAATCGCCATCAAGAACGGCCTGGGTATTACGGTTTTCAACACCGGTACGCAAGTCTTTGATGCGCGAATCATCCAAGACATAGGAGCGAATTTGACTGCCCCAACCAATATCCGACTTTGCATCTTCGTTGGCTTGTTTTTCCGCATTTTGCTTTTGTAGCTCAAGTTCAAACAGCTTGGCTCTTAGCTGTTTCATCGCTTGATCTTTGTTTTTGTGTTGCGAGCGATCGTTCTGACACTGCACCACGGTATTGGTCGGCACATGGGTAATACGGACCGCTGATTCTGTGGTGTTAACGTGCTGACCACCGGCCCCCGATGCACGGTAAACATCAATGCGTAAATCAGAAGGATTGATCTCGATATCAATGTCGTCATCAATTTCAGGGTACACAAACGCAGACGCAAATGAGGTATGACGGCGCCCGCCAGAATCAAACGGCGACTTACGCACCAAGCGATGCACGCCTGTCTCCGTACGTAACCATCCGTAGGCGTATTCGCCTGATATACGCACAGTCGCCGATTTAAGCCCAGCGACATCGCCTTCAGATACTTCGATAACTTCGGTTTTAAAGCCTTTTGCATCCGCCCAACGGAGGTACATGCGGAGCATCATGTTGGTCCAATCTTGCGCTTCTGTGCCGCCAGACCCTGCTTGCAAGTCAATATAGCTATCGGATGCATCATGCTCGCCAGAGAACATACGACGGAATTCAAGCTTAGTGAGCTTTGCTTCAAGGTCGGCCAACTCAGGCTCAACTTCATCAAAGGTTTCTTGATCGTCTTCTTCGACCGCCAGCATCAACAGCTCGTTGACCTCTTCGCCCCCTTGGGTCAAGTGATCGATGGTTTCAACCACTGCCTCCAGTGAAGCACGCTCTTTACCCAGCGCTTGGGCACGTTGTGGTTCATTCCATACGTCGGGTTGTTCTAATTCGGCATTAACTTCTTCTAGACGCTCTTTTTTAGCATCGTAGTCAAAGATACCCCCGAAGGACATCGGTGCGTTCAGCGATATCCGCGAGGCGATTTTTGATTGGATTAATCTCAAACATGGTCAAGCATCTTCATTATTTGCGGAAATTTAACCGCCGAATTTTAGCGAATTGTCGCGCTAATAAACAGGGCGTGATGGAAAAAGCCGCACAATTAAGCCGGTTCAAGGTAAGAAACAATCAGCTGAGCACTGCGATTACCACGAAACTCATTGATATCCAGTCGATAAACGAGGTGAAGCGTTTTGACACTGGGATCCGGCCAGCGACGCACATCCACGTTAAATGCGATCGCATCTATCATGGTGCCACCACCTTCAGGCTCAACCATCAATTTTAAGTGTTTTCCTCCCACCAGCTTTTGCTGTAATACATGAAAGTTGCCATCGAACTGCGGCTCTGGAAACCCTTGTCCCCAAGGTCCGCCAGATTGAATGATCTCGGCAGTCTCTATCCCCAGCTCATGGCTTTGCAGCGCGCCGTCGCTCAATAGTACCCCTTTCAGATCATCCTCACTGACCTGCTCGCGCACCTGCGCATCAAACTGCTTGGCGAACGTATCAAACTGTGCTTCGTCGATGGTCAGTCCCGCGGCCATGGCATGGCCGCCAAACTTTTTAATTAACCCGGGATTGAGCGTATCTATCCTATCTAGCGTATCACGCATGTGTAAGCCGGGAATCGAGCGTGCCGATCCTTTGATCAGCCCCTCGCCACCGTCGGCAAAGGCGATCACCGGACGATGAAATTGATCTTTTAAGCGCGACGCGAGAATGCCAATGACACCCTGGTGCCAATCGCGCTGGAATAAGGCCAGTCCCACCGGTAAATCTTGCTCAGAGTGTTCGGCAATCAAGCGCTCGCACCAAGCCACGGCTTCTTGCTTCATACCTTGTTCGATATCTTTACGCGTTTGATTTAACGCGTCCAGCTCGGACGCCATCCGTCTGGCCGCATGGATGTTGTCGCACAGTAATAGCTCTACCCCGAAGGCCATGTCATCTAACCGTCCTGCCGCATTGATCCTGGGCCCTAGCGCAAAACCAAAATCACTGGCGACCAGTGTTGCCATATTGCGATTGGCGACCTCGATCAAGGCTTGAATCCCTGGCCGACAACGACCTGCTCGGATCCGCTGTAACCCTTGATGAACAAGAATGCGGTTGTTGCTATCAAGCGCCACCACATCCGCCACCGTGCCGAGTGCGACTAAATCGAGTAGCTCAGCCAGATTAGGGATAGCCAAACCTTGTTGCGTAAACCAACCTTGGTCACGCAAGTGCGCTCGCAAAGCAAGCATTAAATAAAACGCGACTCCGACCCCTGCTAACGCTTTAGAGGGAAAGTGGCAGTCATCTAAATTCGGGTTGACCATCGCATCCGCATTCGGCAGTTGATCGCCGGGCAAATGATGATCGGTTACCAATACGTGCATACCGAGGGCTTTGGCATGGGCAACACCTGCTAATGAAGATACGCCGTTATCGACGGTCATAATCAGCTCTGCGCCTCGCTCAGCGGCTTGATCAACCACCTCTGGGCTCAAGCCGTAACCATCATCAAAGCGATTGGGCACCAAATAATCTACCCGTGTCGCGCCCATCATACGCAGTGCTTTCACTGATAGCGCCGATGAAGTCGCGCCATCAGCATCAAAATCTCCAACGATTAAAATAGACCGATGGGCCGCCAAGGCCTCGGCAAGCAAGTGTACGGCGGCATCGATCCCTTTGAGCGCTTGATATTGATGGAGCCCCGCTGCGCTGCGATTTAGCTCGCTATCTGTTTGTAGCCCACGGTGCGCATATAAACGCTGTAAGAGCGGAGGAATGGCATCGCTGAATGCTGGCGTGACTGACGGCGTCCGTCTTTTTATTTCTATCATGAAGTGATTACCAATTGCGGGTTAACCTCGAGGATGATGCGCTTGATGAAGCTGTTTCAAACGCTCCGTCGCCACATGGGTATAAATTTGCGTCGTTGAAAGATCACTGTGCCCCAACAACATCTGTACTACCCGCAAATCCGCACCATGATTAAGCAGATGGGTCGCGAAAGCATGTCGAAGGACGTGTGGAGATAAATCATCGGTCTCAATACCGGCCAGTTGAGCATAATATTTAATTCGATGCCAAAAAGTTTGTCGTGTCATTTGCCGCGCGCGTTTACTCGGAAAAAACACATCGGTGCTGGTTTGGCCCAATAAGACGGGACGACTGTGAGCTAAATACTGTTCGAGCCAATCCACCGCCGATTCACCCATCGGTACTAACCGCTCTTTATCGCCTTTCCCTGAGACACGCACGACACCTTGGCGAAGGCTCACGGTTTCAGTGGTGAGTTCAATTAATTCGGTTACACGTAGCCCGGTGGCATAGAGTAGCTCTAGCATCGCTTTATCTCGCAACTCTAACGGATCGCGCGTGTTCGGTGCCTCTAATAAATCGTCGATCTGCGCTTCAGTTAGATCTTTTGGCAATCGTTTAGGTTGTTTGGGACTTATCAGCGTCGCACTCGGATCGTCGGGACGCAACTTCTGACGGTATACATATTGAAAAAGCCGACGTAATGCCGACACCATTCGGCTGCGAGAGCTGGATTGGTAGCCTTGTTCGTGTAACCAATACTGATAATCTTGTAAATCTTGCTTACTCACTGCCACCAATGCACGACGGTCGAGCCAGTAACAAAGCTTGAGTAAGTCGGCACGATAGGAATTTAAGGTATTCTCGGATAACCCGCGTTCCATCCACATGGCGTCCAGAAACTGTTCGATTAATTCAATGTTTTTATTCACGTTCAGCCTGCTTGGTTATAAATCGGAAAATACGTGGTTTGCCGGGGTAGGGACGACCAACATTATACAAAATGTCGCTAGCCCTTGCTGGATCAAATTGCCGTTCAACAGGTAAACTGCCCGCATGATAAACAACAGAGTCGCGCTATGAAAATCGGTCTTTTTTATGGCTCTACCACCTGCTACACCGAAATGGCCGCGGAAAAAATCCGTGATTTTATCGGTGACGATCTGGTCGAGCTCCACAATGTAAAAGAAACGCCGCTCGCCAAGATGGCAGACTATGACTTACTACTGCTAGGTATTTCCACCTGGGATTTCGGTGAGCTCCAAGAAGACTGGGAAGCCGTTTGGCAAGATATAGATAGCTTGCAGCTAAACGATAAAGTCATCGCCCTGTTCGGTTTAGGGGATCAGGAAGGCTACGCGGAATGGTATCTCGATGCCATGGGCATGCTTCATCAGCAGTTACAAGGTTGTGGCGCGCAGTTTATTGGCTACTGGCCAACCGCAGGCTACCGCTTTGATGCATCCAAGGCGGTGACGGAGGATGGTAAACAGTTTGTCGGCTTAGCCCTCGATGAAGACAGCGAATACGATCTCAGTGATGAGCGCATTCAAACCTGGTGCGAGCAAGTGCTGGTAGAATATCAGGCAATGCTTTAGCGCGCACTGCGTGCAATCAATCCTACGCTGAACACTTGCTAAGCGTGAGCGCTTGAATCGCCTAGGCGGTGATAGAGTTACCACTACCATAATAAAAAAACCGCGCTACTTGGCGCGGTTTTTATCTTAATGCCAGGCGATTACGCTTCGGCTAAGGCCGAGTCTCGGGCGCCAACAAACTTGGCTACCACCATGGCGACTAACGTCGGCAGTAACCACGCCATACCGACATCAAACAATGGCAAGAAGTTGAAGGTGCTCATATCGACTCCCATTACTTTTACCGCATCGAGTAAGCTAAATACCAAGGCAACGCCCATCACTAAACGATAACCCAGTGCTGGATTCGGCAACCAGCGACGAATAAAGGTCAAGCCAATCAGGGCAATCGCGACGGGGTATAAAGCGAACAACACCGGAACGGAAATGGCGATTAACTGCTTTAGGCCAACATTGGCAACCACGGCACAGACGGTTGCTACCACTACCACCCAGCGGCGGTATGTCCATGAAGTCAGTGAGCTAAAATAGTCTGCACATGCGCTGACCAAGCCAATTACTGTGGTCAAACACGCCAAACCGATGATGGCGGCAAGGATCATTTGTCCAACCGGACCAAACAGGGCATCCACATAGGCGGCCATGATTTCGCCACCGTTTTGTGTCCCCTGTGCCACCACACTCGCGGTTGAGCCTAAATAAAACAAGGAAACATAGACAAACGCTAAGCCTGCGGCAGCAATAATGCCGGCGTAAATCAGATACATGCAGGTCGCTTTGTTGTCTTCAATACCTTTTTTGCGGATAACATCGACAATCAACATACCAAACATCAAGGCGGCGAAGGTATCCATGGTGTTATACCCTTCAAGAAAACCGGTCGTCAGCGCATTCTCAACGTAACTTCCTTGCGCGGCGGCCACCTCACCTTGTGGATTAACAATCACCGCGATCGCCAAGATCGCTAATGCCGCAAATAATAAAGGCGTCAAGAATTTACCGATCGTGTCGATCAGTTTTCCTTGCGAAAGAGAGAAAAACATCGCGGCGGCGAAAAAGACAACAGAAAACGCACCCAGCTCAAGCTGTCCAGGCGATGACAAAAAAGGCTTAAAACCAATCTCGTAAGCGACCAATCCGGCACGAGGCGCCGCAAAAGCCGGGCCAATGATAATAAAAATCAACACTGCCATCAGGGTCGCGACACCGGTTGGCAAATCACGAGTGAGCCCTTTCCAGCCCCCTCCTGCGATGGCAACGGCGATAATACCAATCAGCGGAAGACCGACGGCAGTGATCAAAAATCCGATCATGGCGGCGGTGTAATGGTCGCCAGCTAACATGCCAGCTTGTGGTGGAAAGATTATATTTCCCGCGCCTAAGAAAAAGGCAAAGGTCATAAAACCTAACGCTAAAATATCTACTAATTTTAAACGTTTAGTCACGATGAATACCTACAGCTTTAGAGGGTGTTTGCAAATGAATAATCTTTCGCCCATCTGAAACGCTGATTTATAATATTTTGTTTCAGACGATAGGCGGAATGCAGAATAATGAACAAGTTCCCTGTCACAGTAAAGGCATTGGCAAAAAACCTTGTGATCTTCTGCTTTAGCAATAACAATCAGCTCAATAAACTGGCTAAATAATTATCTCTGGCATTTTTCAATAACGACATCTTGCAACACTCTGATCACATTAAAGCAAAAAATGCTATCGGCTTGCTGACCAAACTACGGAGACACTGAGCATCTTGTGAGTCAATTTCGATTTAAACAGTTCACGATTGAACACAGTAACTGTGGCATGAAAGTCAGTACCGACGGGGTGCTGTTAGGGGCGTGGGCCGAACCGAATCAGGCACAACACAGTTTAGATATAGGAACTGGCACCGGATTATTAGCCCTTATGTTGGCACAACGTTTTCCTAACCTGGCAATGACAGCCGTCGACTATGACGTGTCAGCGTTTCACTGTGCATACGACAATGTGGCAAGGTCACGGTTTGTGGATCAAATTCAGGTACAACATACCGATATCAACACCTATCGCAGCCCGCATCTATGGCCTCACATTGTGTGTAATCCGCCGTATTTTACCAGTGGTGTTTCATCAAAAAACAAGCAACGTGCGATCGCCAGACACACGCAAACGCTTAGCCATGAAGATTTAGTTCACTGCTTGGCTCGTCTTTTAACGCCAACAGGATATGCTGATCTGATTTTACCCGTCAAAGAAGCCGAGGCGTTGATCGAACAGGCCGCTGAATGTGGTCTCTACTTACGCCGCTATGTCCGCGTGAAGCCTAGCTCGAATAAACCGCCATCACGATTATTGTTCACTTTAAGTCCCACGACGGGAACGCTAAGATCTGATACGATCACCGTGCGTGATCAACATGGCGACTACACCCAAACGTTTGCCGCCTTGACGCGCGCGTTTTATCTCAAATTGCCGTAAGCAAAACATCGCAGTGTAGGACAACCCGTATTGGTGATGACGCGCTGCCTATTTACACCATTTGCGTCTATAATGCCGCGCTTAACTATCCTTGGAGAATTACCCTGTGCGAAGCTTTGCCGAACTAGAGCTGGATCCTGAACTGCTCAGTGCACTCGACGATATGGGCTATCAGCGCCCAACGCTTATCCAATCGGAGGTCATCCCCCATGGTATGGATGGGCGCGACATCCTCGCGTCGGCACCAACCGGAACGGGAAAAACCACGGCTTTTTTGCTGCCAATGCTGCAGCACTTGTTAGATTTTCCACGGCAAAAGCCAGGACCAGGCCGCGTGCTTATTCTGACCCCCACGCGTGAACTGGCAATACAAGTCGCTGATGAAGCGCGTGCATTAGCCAAAAACACAAGTCTAAAGGTGTTCACCATTACCGGCGGGATTTCGTATCAAGAGCACGCCGAGCAATTGGGAAAAACCCAGGATATTGTCGTCGCGACCCCAGGTCGCTTAATGGAGTACATCGAGGCAGAGCGTTTCGATTGTCGCGCCGTTGAGTGCCTTATTCTCGATGAAGCAGATCGCATGTTGGATATGGGCTTTGCCAATATGGTCAATCGCCTATCTGATGAGTGCCAACGTCGTCGTCAGACCATGCTATTTTCAGCAACACTTGAAGGTCGCGGGGTTAGCGGATTCACTGACAGTCTTTTGGACGAGCCAGAGCTAATCGATGTCACTCCTCCTCGCCGTGAACGCAAAAAAATCACCCAGTGGTATTACCGTTGTGACGACTTCAATCATAAACGCGCGCTACTCAAAGCCATTGTGAACGATCAAGCGGCGCGCGCGATTGTCTTCATAAAAACACGTGAACGCTTGGCGGAACTTCGCGAGTATATGCAGTCGCAACAACTCGAATGCGCCTGGATTCAAGGTGAAATGCAACAAGCCAAACGCAATAATGCCATCAGCCGTTTTAGTGAGGGAAAAGTGCGTATTCTCCTCGCGACCGATGTGGCCGCTCGCGGCATTGATGTGCCTGATATCACCCACGTGATTAACTACGATCTTCCGCGGACTGCCGATGTGTATTTACACCGTATTGGTCGCACAGCACGCGCGGGTAAGAAAGGATCTGCCATTTCGCTGGTTGAGGCCCACGATCAGCCCATGATGGATCGGATCACCCGTTATATGGATGAAGATATCAAAGAGCGAACCATTGATGGTTTGAAGCCAAAACATAAAAAAGCAGAGCACAAAAAGAAAAAAAAGAAGCAAAGCGATAAAAAGACAACCACAGCTAAAAAGCCCAAAAAACGCAAATAGATTTAGACATCCATCCGTCACACTGACTGGCTGAAATATAAGGATTTACTCAAGGAGGCCCTACACGGTCTCCTTTTTTTCGCCTGTCACGTCCATTTTACTGCACACTAAACGATCAATTTCACACATCACACAACACAATGACACAAAATGTTAACAATTGAGTTGCAAATCAGTTTAAGATGCTAGCCGCGATTACAATAAAACATGATGCAAACACAGTAGAAGGAACTCACTATGCAATCGTTTGTCGATTTCTTAAATAGCATCATATGGAGCCCAGTGCTGATCTATACCTGTCTAGGTGCAGGACTGTTCTACTCCATATTGACACGTTTTGTGCAAGTCCGTCATTTCTCCGAGATGTGGCGACTGCTCTTTTCTGGGAAAAGTTCGGAAAAAGGGATCTCTTCATTCCAAGCGCTCGCCGTTTCCCTTTCTGGTCGTGTCGGTACCGGTAATATTGCCGGTGTGGCAGCAGCGATCGGTTTTGGCGGTCCAGGCGCTGTTTTTTGGATGTGGGTTGTTGCCTTCTTAGGGGCGGCAACGGCATTCACCGAGTCAACCCTCGCGCAGATTTATAAAGAAGAAGACAACGGTGAGTTCCGCGGTGGGCCAGCGTATTATATTGAAAAAGCGATGGGGCAAAAATGGTATGCCATTCTTTTTGCACTCGCGACACTCCTCGCTTGTGGCGTCATGTTGCCGGGCGTACAGTCGAATGCCATTGGTAATGCCGTTGAAACCGCCTTTGGCTCAGGTGCTATGGTTGATACCGCCATGTTTGGCGCACTCGAGGTGTCTAAAATCATCACTGGCGCCTTTATTTCTGTCGTGCTGGGTTTCATTATTTTTGGTGGTGTGAAGCGTATCGCCCACTTTACCCAGATCGTCGTGCCATTTATGGCGCTGGCGTACATTATTATCGCCTTCGTCATCATTTTGCTCAACATCAGCGAAGTACCTACCGTGTTTGCCATGATTGTTGGCGATGCCTTCACACCAATGGCCGGTGCTGGCGCAGCAATCGGTTGGGGGGTGAAACGTGGGGTTTACTCTAACGAAGCCGGTCAGGGAACAGGCCCTCATGCCGCCGCTGCTGCGAACGTTGAGCACCCAGCTCAGCAAGGTTTGGTGCAGTCGTTCTCCGTGTATATTGATACGCTATTGGTCTGTTCAGCCACCGCATTTATGATCATCATTACCGGTGCTTACAATGTGCACGGTGCCGGTGACGCCTTTATCGTACAAAACTTAGCCTCATCGGTGGCAGCCAATAGCCCTGAGTTTACTCAGCTTGCCATTGAAGCGGCGATGCCTGGACTGGGCAAACCCTTTATCGCGTTTGCACTTTTCTTCTTCGCCTTTACTACCATTCTTGCCTACTACTACATTGCGGAAACCAACATTGCGTACCTACGTCGCACGTTTAAAGTGCCTGGTATGATGTTTGTACTGAAACTGGTGCTGATGTCCGCGGTATTCTATGGTTGTGTTCGTAGTGCTAACCTCGCTTGGGCATTTGGTGACGCTGGCGTTGGCTTAATGGCTTGGCTCAACATTGTCGGTATCATCATCATCTTCTTCATGTCCAAACCGGCGATGAAGGCGTTGAAAGACTATGAAGAGCAGCAAGCCCAAGGGGTTGAAACTTACACCTTTGATCCCGTCAAACTAGGAATCAAAAATGCTGACTACTGGGAGCAGCGCTTAGCGCGTCGCAATGGTACTCAGGACAGCCAAGCAACAGATGCGGATGGAAAGCCGATTAATCCAACCGCGTAATCCATCCTAAAGCGATAAAATACAGGGCGCCTTAGAGGGCGCCCTTTTTATGGGTATAGCGGTAATGCCGTGCACATTACGTATTACACGCTTAGTCTTCTAAACGAAAAATAATATCGACTTGATCGCGTATCTGCATAGTCGCATCCTGATAGGTCGCTGCCACTTCAGCACTGTCACTCCGCATTTGTGCGTTCATCATCACCGGGCGCGGATGACTTGAGCGGTAGCGAACTTGCCAAACGCCATCAATGCGCATCCCCAGGCTTTTAGCCAAGGCATCTGCTTTATCTTTTGCGTCGTTAACAGCAGCCTCGCGCGCCTTGTCTTTAAGCGCCAACTGTTCGCTACTGGTTAGCTGTACCTGTCGGATACGGTTGATCCCCTCGCCCAACGCACCATCTAGCACTGCATTCAATTTGTCTAGCTGATTTAGCGTCACCGTCACCTGTCGTTCGGCACGATAGCCTATCAGTTCAGGCGCTTTGTCTTTTGTATGTTGATAACGTGGAGATAGCTGGATATGGGCGCTCTCTATCTGTTCACGTTTCACACCTTGTTTTGCCAGCCGTTCGATAAAAGCAGCAACCGCTTTATCTGATGCGCTTTTTGCTGCTTTGGCGGTTTTTCGCTCAGTGATCACGCCAACATCAATATTGGCCATATCAGGCGCTGCCGTGATTTCCCCAACACCTGTGATCTCTAAATGAGGAAAATCGATGTTGGCCATCACCGCCGGGGACATAACCAACGCGCCGGTGAGCCATATCATTGCTTTAAACTTACGCATCATCTCTCCTTTTATGGATTCAAAATATCATGAGGTTAGAGGTCAGACTCTTTTATCAGCGAAAGACTCCCTCGCTTAGGTCAAGTTTATGTTAAAACCCGCTCAACGCCATTTATTACTCGGCACAAACCTGTGTGTGATCGGCAATTTCTCTTCTTGCTCCCGTATCCGTTACATGATGAAGAAAATTCGGTTCCCTTTCCGGGTCGCTCTGCTTAAAGTGAGGGGAATGACACGAGATAAAAGGAATAGACCGTGAGCAGTTTTTTAGTCGCACTTCAAGGCTTAGGATTAAGTCTCACCATGATTATCCCCATTGGCGCGCAAAACGCCTATGTGATTAACCAAGGGATCAGCCGTGAACACCATATGATCACTGCATCCATTTGCTTTGTCTGCGATATCGTCTTGATCTCGACAGGTATCTTCGGTGGAGGCGCTTTATTAGCGAGCTATCCTTTATTGCTGAATACGATAACTATCGCTGGCATCGCGTTTCTCAGTGTGTATGCGTGGCAGTTTATACAAAGTGCGCGTCAGCAACATCAGGAAGACGACTTAACAGTACTGAGCATGAGCCGCGGGCGCCGAGCAGTGATCATTGGTGCGCTTGCGGTGACCTTGCTTAACCCGCATGTTTACCTTGATACCGTGGTGGTGTTAGGGGCGATTGGCGGCCAGTTTGCATTCGATGAGCGAATTGCCTTTACGATCGGCGCGCTGATGGGGTCATGTTTATGGTTTTATGGCTTATCCGCAGGGGCTGCCCGCTTATCGCCTTGGCTGTCGACGCCATCGATACGTCGATTACTCGACCTGTTAATGGCCAGTATGATGATCTTTGTTGCCGGCAAACTGGCGCTCGGTCTTTATGCACGCTTGCTCGCCAGTTAAGCCATGGGAATGGATGCGGCACACTTACCGCACCCATACCAGTGAAAACCAATAGACTGCTAAAACCAATAGACTGCTTACGCTTGGCTCTCACCGCGCTCGAAATGAACACTCATTTGCGGGAAAGGGATTTCAATACCGTTTGCGTCCAGCGCTTCTTTGATGGTCGGCAGGAGCTCAAAATACACACTCCAGTAATCTTCTGTTTTCACCCAAGGTCGAACGACGAAGTTCACCGATGAGTCGGCCAATGTCATCACCGCCACATTAGGCTCAGGATCTTTTAGAATAAGCGGATGCTGCGTCACAATATCGGTTAACACCGCTTTGGTTTTCTTCAAATCCGCGCTGTACGCCACACCAATGGTTAAATCAATGCGACGTGTCGCATGCTTAGAATAGTTAGTGATAGGGCTGCTGATCACTGAACCATTCGGCACCACCACCATTTTGTTGTCAGGGGTAGTCAGCACGGTAGAGAAAATTTGTATCGACTCGACAGAGCCTGCAACACCTGCCAGCTCGACATAATCCCCTGATTTAAAGGGGCGAAACATCACAATCAAGACGCCAGCGGCAAAGTTAGCTAACGATCCTTGTAAGGCCAAACCGACGGCTAAACCAGCAGCACCAAGAATCGCAATCACAGAAGCGGTTTGTACGCCAACACGGCTGAGTGCCGCAATCAGCACGATGATAAAAAGCAAGTATCGAACCAAGCCATGGATGAACTCAACCACCGCATTGTCCATATTACGCTTGCGCATCACTCCTGCCATGGAATTGGCGAGCCCTTTTACCACCATGTTACCGATCACTAAAATCAATAATGCTGAGACAATATTGACCCCATATTGAGTCAATAAATCTTGGTTGTTGGTGAGCCATGTTTGTGCCCACTTCGCCCCTTCTACCACCGTGTTCTCTTCACTCATTCCTTTTCCCTCTATGATTGGAATAAATCATAACCTAATAGTAACAGGCTTTTACCCTCCGCTGTCTATCTTCGCGTCTTCGTTCAGTGAACGCGGCATCACCATATATAAAAAAAGCCCGCCAAATATGGCGGGCTCATGTCTTCTTGTGCTATCAGTACTGTAACTTACAGTACGTCAACCGCGTTAAGATCTTTAAAGGCTTGCTCAAGACGTGCAACCATTGATTCTTGACCTTTACGCAACCATACGCGTGGATCGTAGAATTTTTTGTTTGGCTGATCATCACCTTTAGGGTTACCGATTTGGCTTTGCAGATAACCTTCGTTGTCTTGATAATACTGACGGATACCATCCCATGTTGCCCACTGGGTATCGGTATCGATGTTCATTTTGATCACGCCATAGCCAATAGACTCTTGAATCTGCGCTTCTGAAGAGCCCGAACCGCCATGGAAGACGAAGTTTAGGCCATTGGTCGGTAGACCAAATTTCTCTGAGCAGTAAGCTTGTGATTCACGTAGGATTTCTGGCTTAAGTACCACGTTACCTGGCTTATAAACACCGTGAACGTTACCGAATGAAGCGGCAATGGTGAAGCGAGGGCTTACAGCAGACAGTTTTTCGTATGCGTACGCCACTTCTTCTGGCTTGGTGTAAAGGTCAGCGGTATCAACATCACTGTTATCCACGCCGTCTTCTTCACCACCAGTAATGCCCAGTTCGATTTCCAGCGTCATGCCCATTTTGTCCATGCGCGCCAGGTATTCGGCACAGATTTCCATGTTCTCTTCCAGTGACTCTTCAGACAGGTCAATCATGTGAGAAGAGAACAGTGGCTTGCCGTGTTCTTTAAAGAAAGCTTCACCGGCATCAAGCAGACCGTCGATCCACGGCAGCAGTTTTTTCGCTGCGTGGTCAGTATGCATAATCACTGGCACACCATACACTTCAGCCATCGCGTGAACGTATTTCGCACCGGCAACAGCGCCTTTAATTTGCGCTTCTTGACCGTCTAGCTTCAGGCCTTTGCCTGGGAAGAAGCCTGCACCACCGTTAGAGAATTGAATAACCACTGGCGCTTTTACTTTCGCCGCAGCTTCCATTACAGCGTTGATAGAGTCAGTGTTTACCACGTTAACCGCTGGCAACGCGAACTTGTTCTCTTTAGCAACTTCAAATACTTTCTGAACATCATCGCCAGAGATAACGCCAGGTTTTACAAAATCAAAAACTTTAGACATGGCTCTTGTCCTATTAAATCGGGTTGTCTTTGCTGAACTGAGTAAAGATGCGCATCGGCACCCTTATCAATACGGTGCAATCGTTTACGACTCGGCCTATTGTAGTCAAACGAAAGCAAAAACGGGAGACATCACTCCCGTTTTATCGTCGGATTTATGCGTCTTTCGCACGCGCTTCCAGCATTTCTACCGCTGGAAGTGGTTTGCCTTCAACAAACTCAAGGAAGGCGCCGCCGCCGGTTGAGATGTAAGACACATCGGCTTTAATGCCAAATTTATCAATTGCAGCCAAGGTATCACCACCGCCTGCAACCGAGAAGCCTTCAGACTCAGCGATTGCTTTTGAAATTCCTGCAGTGCCTGCTTCGAAGTTCTTAAACTCGAAAACACCCACTGGGCCATTCCAAAGAATGGTTTTGGCATTTTTCAAAATGTCAGCCAGTGCTTGGGTAGATTCTGGCCCTAGGTCGAAGATCATGTCATCGTCTTGCACGTCTTCAACACGCTTGATTTCAGCCTCTGCATTTTCATCAAACGCTTTGGCACACGCAACGTCGGTCGCAACAGGAATATGGCACTCTTCCATCAAGGATTTCGCCGTATCCACCAAATCTGCTTCATAAAGCGATTTGCCCACATTGTGGCCGTCCGCTGCAATAAAGGTGTTGGCAATACCACCACCGACAACCAGTTGGTCTGCAACGGTAGACAGTGATTTCAAAACGGTCAGTTTGGTCGACACTTTTGATCCACCCACAATCGCCACCATTGGGCGAGCAGGGTTATCCATTGCTTTACCAAGCGCGTCGAGTTCGTTCGCCAGTAATGGTCCGGCACATGCGATCGGTGCATGTGTGCCCACACCATGGGTTGATGCTTGCGCGCGGTGCGCAGTACCAAAGGCGTCCATCACAAAAATATCGCACAGTGCGGCGTACTTTTTAGACAGTGCTTCGTCGTTCTTCTTCTCGCCTTTATTAAAGCGAACGTTTTCTAGCACGACGAGCTCACCGTCGTTCAGTTCAAGACCGTCTAAGTAATCTTTAGCCAGGCTAACGTTGCAGTCTAGCGCGTCGTCAAGATAGTTCACGACAGGTTGCAGTGAGTATTGGTCTTCAGGTTGTCCTTCTTCAGGACGCCCCAAGTGAGAGGTCACCATCACTTTCGCACCGGCTTCCAAGCAGTGTTTGATGGTAGGCAATGACGCCAAAATACGTGCGTCAGAGGTAACTTTACCGTCTTTTACCGGCACGTTCAGATCCGCACGGATAAAGACACGCTTTCCGGCAAGATCTAAGTCGGTCATCTTAATTACAGACATAGGGTCCTCTCTATAAGGTTGCAAATTGAAACTGACTTAATCAGGGCGACCCCCTTGCGTTAGCGCACTCATTGCGCCATCGCCAAGGTGGTATCCAACATTCGGTTGGCAAAGCCCCACTCGTTGTCGCACCAAACCAACGTTTTTATCAGCTGATGATTACTCACCCGCGTTTGCGACCCATCGACAATGGCACTGTGTGAGTCGTGGTTGAAGTCTATCGACACCAAGGGCGCTTCGGTATAATCCAGTATACCGTCTAATGTACATCGAGATGCGGTTTGCAGAGCTTGATTTACGTCATTAACTTTCACTTTAGTACGTACAGTGACACTTAAATCCATAGCTGTCACGTTTATCGTCGGCACACGCACAGAAATCGCTTCGAACTTGTCAGAAAATTTCGGAAAAATCCTACCGATCCCAACATGCAATTTGGTATCGACAGGAATGATAGACTGGCTAGCCGTGCGTGTACGACGAAGATCGGAATGGTAGGCATCGATCACCTGCTGATCATTCATTGAAGAGTGAATGGTGGTGATGGTGCCAGACTCAATACCAAAGTGCTCATCCAGCGCTTTGATCACCGGCACAATGCAGTTTGTGGTACAAGATCCATTGGAGACAATACGATCGTCTGTCGTCAATGCCTCGTGATTGACGCCATATATCACGGTTCGGTCGACATCTTGGCTCGCAGGGTGTGAAAACAAGACTTTTTTAGCGCCAGCGGCAATGTGTGCTTCGCCGTCTTCACGGGTACCAAATTTGCCCGTACAGTCTAAGACAATATCGACATCAAGATCACGCCAAGGTAACAGTTGTAATTCCGGTAAGTGAAGAAGGCGAATGCTGTCGGTGGCGACAAACAAATGTTCTTGATTGTAAGAAACAGGCCAACCGAATCGACCGTGGCTCGAGTCATACTGGAGCAGATGCGCCATCGCTTCCGGCTCGGCGAGTTCATTAATCGCCACCACTTGAATGCGATCGTGCTTACCGCTCTCGTACAGGGCACGCAATACGCTGCGCCCTATGCGGYCAAATCCATTAATTGCGACTCTGAGTGCCATGTCCATCGGTGCTTGTTTGACGATGGTACACAGTGTATCTCAAGCACGTAAAAGACGCACGTATTGTGTGAGTCTTCTCACGCGAGTTGAGAACAAAACGTAGTAAAAAAACGCCCGTCCGGTAAAAGTCCGAGACGGGCGTGGCAGTGTGATGGCGGCTGCAATCGATGCAGCAAAGGCCATCCTTTTATTGTGACTTAGAAGCTGATATTCATGCCTAACCAATATCGGCGTTCATCACTGATATAGCCGTAATCCTCATAGTCACGTTCTTTGTCCAATAGATTATAAACCGCACCTTGAAGCTCAATGGCGTCGCTGAGCTGATAGTTCATCCCAGCGTCTACCAAGGTGTAGCTCGGTTCTATATTGCTTCGAGAGGATGGGCCTTTGACAGGATCCATTTCTTCGCCACGGTAGGTCGCGCTGACCCAAGGACTCAACCGCTCGGTAGCTTGCCAGTTTACTTCGCCATACGCGAGCTGCTGAGGAATTTGATTCAGAGGTTGACCTTTATACGCACCGGTCTTCTGCTCCGAATCGGTGTAGGTATAACTGGCGCTGATATCAATGGTGTCAGTCACGGGAGCAGATACATTGGCCTCTATGCCTTGGGTAACGGCTTCATCAACATTGATTCGATAAGTTGGATCTGAGCCAAACCGATTGGGACCGTCGGTACACACGGAAGCCGGGCAGGTCACACGGGTGATCTTATCTTTAAAGTCATTATGGAATACTGTTAACGAGCCACTGACTCCGGTATCGCCTTGATAGTTAATACTCACTTCTGAGTTCACAGACGTTTCAGGTTCCAGGTCGGCGTTACCATAGATATTACCGCCACGACTCACTTGCGCCCAATTCGGCGCAATTTCTCGCAGTTGTGGTGAACGGAATCCGGTCGCGACCCCACCCTTCACTATCCAGCTATCGGTGAGCTGATAAACACCATACAGGCGTGGACTGGCGTGATAATCATAGTTTTCATCATGATCAACACGTAGGCCTAGCGTCACGCTAAATGGGTCAATCACTCGCCATTCATCCTCCACAAACAAGGCGGCCTGAGTATTGTCAATTTCAGTTTGGCTCGATGCTTGATTAGAGGAAAAGTCTTCCAGTTCGGCATGGGTCACCGAGCCGCCAACCGTCAAAGTGTGTGTGTCAAAATCACGGATCAGACGGGTTTTAAACTCGGTGTTGTTAATCGTCATCTCACGACTTTTATTGCGGCTTTGCTCGTGCTGTAGGTGTGAGTCTGACCAGCCCCACGTCCAATGCCCTTCATGGCCGAGCGCTACCGATTGTCGCCGATATTCATTATTGCTGTTTTCACAACCGCCTCGACAACCCTCGGTCGGCACGGTTTTACCCATTTGGCCATTGCGCTCTTGCGAGCTCGCGCCTAAGTCCAGGGTCCATTGTTGAAAATCGCTGGCATCATAGGTCAACGAGGTTGATAGGCTGCGTAAAGATTTATCCTCGTAACCGAAAGTAATGTCGTCTTCTTGACGTTGAACCGTTTGGCCCGATACCTTCATACCCAGCTTATCGCTTAGGGCGCCAGAAAGGTAAAAGTTGGCACTTTGTTCATCGCCTGATGCGCGTTTTTCTTGTAATAACGTACTCAGCTGCACATTACCGTGCCACTCTTGCTGGTTACGACGTGTAATAATGTTAATCACCCCACCAATGGCATCAGAGCCATACAATGTCGACATCGGCCCGCGAATCACCTCAATACGCTCAATCGCTTGCAAAGGCGGCAGCCAACCTTGTTCAATGCCGGGTCCGTCGCTGTTTGGGCGTGTTTCACGACTGGTGGTACGCTTTCCATCCACCAGCATCAGGGTATATTTTGACCCCATACCGCGAATGCTTATATCCGTGGTATCGCCACCGCCTGTCACGACCACGCCAGGAATGCGTTTTAAGGCATCCGTGACATCTCGATAATAACGACCTTCTAGTTGGTCACGGCTAATCACACTGATACTTGCTGGCGCCTTTGCTGTGGCTTGCTCAAATCCTGAGGCCGTGATGACCATGGTTTCAGTATTTTGATCGACCGCTTCAGCCGCATGAATGGCACTTAAGGGGATACCGGCTAATACCATCCCAACTACGCAGGGACGAAGACAACTGGACATAATCAACTCCATTCTGTGATAATGATTATCGTTTGTTAACTGATAATTATTCACATCTAAGTCAGGGCAACTAGTGGCAAAACAGGAACACTTCGTTCCAGTGATAGAACGACGTCATGGTCACCAAACGACAGGTGTGGACTTTCAACGGAATCAAAAAGGACGATTATGCAGGACTTCTCCTCTATTCGTGCATTTGTTGCTTTCTGCCAACATCAAAGCCTAACGGCGGCCGCGAAAGCACTGGGACAGCCCAAATCAACTCTCAGTCGTCGTTTAGCGCAGCTCGAGACAGATATGGGGCAGTCACTGACACAACGGCAAGGAAACCGGCTAGTGTTAACCAAAGCAGGCGAGATATTTTCCCGTTACTGCCAACAAATGCTCGATTTGGTCGAGGAAAGTGAAGAAGCGATCCAAGGGTTAAATAATCACCTTCAAGGGCCAATTGACGTGATTTGCCACCCAGGCATGATGCGTGGATGGGCAGGGCCATCGATAAATGCCTTTTTAGCGCAACACCCCAAGGTTTCCATTACATTAACGAGTGACGTCAGCCCAGCGCGTATCCAGTCTGCGGATCTGATTATTTGGGCGGGCGATATGATACTGCCGATGAACTGTCGGGCTCATAAGCTAGGCACTTGGCAATATGGTATTTATGCTGCACCACACTACGTGGCACAACACGGCCCTTTTATGCATCCAAGCGCTTTGGACGGCCATCCATGGCTGGATGTTTTTGCCCTTCGGCGGCAAGGGTTGACGCTCCATAATCACGATAAAACCTATCATTTAAGCGCCATGCCTAGCCGTTTCAATTGCGACATGATAGCGATCCAGTTAGATGCGATTGCAAATGGACAAGGTGTCGGACTTCTGCCGACTTGGAGTGCAGCTGGCTATCAGAAACACCACCCTGATAAAATTATACGGTGTTTAGCGCAATGGCACTCAGCGCCGGTTCCATTACATCTTTATTGCAGTGCTGGCCGCCTTCCTCTGCGTGTCGAGTCACTCAAACATTGGCTGCAAGAAGCGGCTCCAACCGGCTGGCAACCCGCAAGTTCGCCTCAAGCCGTTACTTAGGACAATACGATACGGCTCGCCTTTGCTATACCTAGAGAGGCCCCCTGATGCATTAACTGACTTGCGTTTATCGTATTTGCGAATAAAATAGACGTCTAGAAGTTAAAACATCTGAGATGATCGGCGAGACAACTCGCTACGTATCGTCGGTATTCTTGATAACCAATGAGAGTGTCACATGGCTAAGCACCTGTTTACCTCAGAGTCCGTCTCTGAAGGCCATCCTGATAAAATCGCCGATCAGATTTCTGATGCGGTCTTGGATGCCATTCTTGAGCAAGATCCCAAAGCGCGCGTTGCCTGCGAAACCTATGTGAAGACCGGAATGGTCATGGTAGGCGGGGAAGTGACGACCTCAGCCTGGGTTGATATTGAAGAGCTCACTCGCCAAACGGTACGCGATATTGGTTACGTCCATTCCGATATGGGTTTTGATGCCAATTCTTGTGCAGTATTGAACACCATTGGCAAGCAATCGCCTGATATAAACCAAGGCGTTGACCGCGCTGATCCCAAAGATCAAGGTGCGGGCGATCAAGGGATTATGTTTGGTTTTGCCACCAATGAAACCAATGTACTGATGCCAGCCCCTATTACTTACTCACACCGTTTGGTTGAGCGCCAAGCGAAAGTGCGTAAAGATGGCACCTTAGATTGGCTACGTCCTGATGCAAAAAGCCAGGTCACTTTCGCCTACGACAACGGCAAGATTGCGGGCATTGACGCCGTGGTGCTGTCAACACAGCATTGCGACAGCATTTCAACCGACGATCTCCGCGAAGCGGTCATGGAAGAAATTATCAAACCGGTTCTGCCTGTAGAATGGCTCACCAAAGAGACTAAATTCTTTATTAATCCAACGGGTCGCTTTGTGATTGGTGGCCCGATGGGAGACTGTGGTTTAACCGGCCGTAAAATTATCGTGGATACCTACGGTGGCGCAGCCCGTCACGGTGGCGGGGCATTCTCAGGCAAAGATCCATCAAAAGTGGATCGTTCTGCCGCCTACGCCGCACGTTATGTAGCGAAAAACATCGTCGCAGCTGGCCTTGCTGACCGCTGTGAGATTCAATTGTCGTACGCCATTGGTGTGGCCGAGCCAACGTCTATCATGGTCGAAACTTTTGGCACTGAAAAAGTGGCGCCAGAGGTGATTATTAAAGCCGTTCGTGAGCACTTCGATCTACGTCCGTATGGCCTACAAGAAATGCTCGACTTGCTGCAACCTATTTATAAGCAAACTGCGGCGTATGGCCATTTTGGTCGTGAAGTTTTCCCATGGGAGAAAACCGACAAAGCAGACCTATTGCGTGAATTTGCCAAGCTTGGTTAATCTGGCCTGATTCGCTTTTTACAAAGGGAAGCGTTCGCTTCCCTTTTTTGATCGCAGTGTGAGTCGACACCTATGCCTTCTCTGTCTAACACCTTGATACAATCGGTCACCGACCAGGTTCACGCCTGTATTGATCGTGCCAATCGGCAACTAGATCGCCAACTGGTTTATCCAACAATTGGCTTTACGTTACGAGGGCGCGCCGCAGGCACCGCGCATCCGACAGAATGGCGATTACGGTTTAATCCGGTATTGCTCCAGCAACACGCCGACGCTTTTTTTCATGAGGTGATCCCGCATGAAGTCTGTCATTTAGTCACGTTCGCGCTGCATGGGCGTGTCAAACCTCATGGTCCGGAATGGCGCGACCTAATGACTAACTTGTTTCATGTACCAGCAAACACGACCCACCAGCTTGATATCACAGCGGTGCAAGGGAAAACCTTCTCGTACCAATGCCGTTGTGGGCCAGTGGCCTTAACGATACGCCGTCATCATAAAGTTCTGCGCGGCCAGGCAACCTATCGGTGCAAACAGTGCCAACAGATACTGACGCCGGGCAGCGAAAAACATTAGCTATTTGCTTTTCCGTTCACCGTCCCCATATTATTGACACGTTCCCGATTAACACATCACCTATTGCCACCGGTAGCCATGTTACACTGGAGGCTGATTGATAATGGAAAGCGAACACCATGCGAATTCCTCGAATTTATCACCCGGCGCCTTTACCATCTCAAGGTACGGTGACCTTAAGCGATGAAGCGGCAAATCATCTAGGCCGCGTATTAAGAATGCAAGCAGAGCAACCAATTCTGCTTTTTGATGGTTCTGGGGCGCAATTTCCAGCGACCTTGACGCAAATCAGTAAGAAACACGTCACCGCAACCATCTCAGCCCGCGAAGAGGTCAGTGTTGAATCGCCACTAAATTTTGAACTGGGACAGGTTATTTCTCGTGGTGAGAAAATGGAATTTACCGTACAAAAATCGGTTGAGTTAGGGGTAAATACCATTACGCCACTTTTATCGGCGCGATGTGGGGTCAAGATCAATGCTGATCGACTGGAGAAAAAACGCCAACAATGGCAAAAAATAGCCATTGGCGCCTGCGAACAAAGTGGGCGCAATATCGTCCCCACCGTGAATCCCGTGATCAACCTAGACACTTGGTGCCAACAGGCATTTGATGGACTGAAACTCAACCTTCATCCTCGCGCACCGTATTCCCTCAATACACTTCCTCAAGCCCCTTCTAAGCTACGTTTGCTGATTGGGCCAGAAGGCGGATTGTCAGAAGAAGAAATAGCGATGACACGTAATCGTGGTTTTGAAGAAATTTTATTGGGCCCTCGGGTCTTACGCACAGAAACGGCAGCGCTGACAGCCATTACCGCGCTACAAGTCCGTTTTGGCGACCTGGGTTAACGGCAAACAGGAGAGACATGATGAAAATAGGTGTAGTGATGGATCCCATTGAGGCCATCAGTGTAAAAAAAGACTCCACGTTTGCCATGATGTTGGCGGCACAACAACGCGGCTGGGAAATACATACTATTTCGATGAATGATATGTCGATGCTGCAGGGTGAACCGAGTGCTCGCACTCAAACAGTGAGTGTCATGGATGATCCTAACAATTGGTATCAAGTACACCAAACACAAACCCTACCGCTGCGCGCGTTTGATGCGATCTTGATGCGAAAAGATCCCCCCTTTGATACCGAGTATATCTATGCGACCTACATGCTAGAGCGCGCAGAAGAAGCCGGTGTTTTAATTGTGAACAAACCGCAAAGCCTCCGTGACTGTAACGAGAAACTCTATACCGCTTGGTTCCCTGAACACACACCCACCACCTTAGTGACACGACGTGCCGACGAGATTCGTGCATTCCAAGCCCAGCACGGTGATGTTATTTTGAAGCCACTCGATGGCATGGGAGGCGCCTCTATTTTCCGGGTCAAACAAGGTGATCCGAATATTGGTGTGATCATTGAGACCCTTACTGAGCATGGCCAACGTTTTTGCATGGCACAAACCTTCGTCCCTGACATCAGCAATGGTGATAAGCGCATCTTAATTGTTGACGGCGAACCGGTGCCCTACTGTCTGGCCCGCATTCCAGCAGAAGGTGAAACGCGCGGTAATCTCGCCGCCGGTGGCCGTGGTGAAGCACGTCCTTTATCGGAGACGGATTGGGCAATTGCACGTGCAATCGCACCGACATTGAAAGAAAAAGGGCTGATCTTCGTTGGACTCGATGTGATCGGCGATAAGCTCACAGAAATCAATGTCACCAGTCCGACCTGTATCCGTGAAATTGACGCCGCGTACGATATTTCCGTAGGCGACATCTTGATGGAAGCGATCGCCCAACGCTGCAAATAAAAAATGAGGCGCATTGCGCCTCTATGATTGCCTAAATACACATATTTTGCGCATACTCAACGTAAGCGTACGAACAGGAGACGGCGATATGGATCTGAAAAATCATTTTTTAATCGCAATGCCGAGCATGGCCGATAGCCGTTTTCAACAGGGTGTTATCTACGTGTGTGAGCATAATCATGACGGCGCCATGGGGTTAATGATCAATCACCCTATCAACCTGTCCGTGGGTAAAATGCTGGACCAAATAGAGATAGAGCGCGACGTGCCGCTTTCCAAAACAACCGAAAGTCTGACCCAATCCGTTTTATTTGGCGGGCCGGTGTCTGAAGATCGAGGATTTGTGCTGCATCCTGCCAATTGTTCGTATGGCACCAGTGTGCCCGTATCGGATCAATTAGCCGTGACCACCTCAAAAGATATCTTATCGATTCTTGGGACCGAGCAACAGCCAGAGCAATTTTTGGTGGCCTTGGGTTATGCAGGCTGGGAAGCCGGACAGCTTGAACAAGAGTTAGCCGAAAATAGTTGGCTCACACTGGAGGCCGATCCTAGCGTAATTTTTGATACCCCTGTTCACCAACGTTGGCAAAAAGCGCTCGACCAACTCGGCATTGACGCCGCCAACCTTTCTTCACAAGTAGGACACGCATGAACGCACAAACCGTGATGGGTTTTGATTACGGGGTAAAAAGCATTGGCGTTGCCATCGGTCAGTCGTTAACCGGCACCGCTCGCCCTTTATGCGCTTTGAAAGCGCGCGATGGTATTCCTAACTGGGATGACATTGATGCCCTATTAAAAGAATGGCAACCTGATTATTTAGTGGTTGGGCTGCCATTAGATTTACAAGGTGAACCTCTCGATACCATTACACCCAGAGCGAAAAAATTTGCCAATCGCTTACATGGGCGCTTTGGTTTCCCGGTCTCGTTACATGATGAGCGCCTATCAACACGCGAAGCCCGCGCAGCACTTTTTGAACAAGGCGGCTACAAAGCCTTAGGTAAGGGAGCTGTTGACGCCCAATCAGCCGTTGTGATTATTGAAAGCTGGTTTGAGCGCCAATATGCTGAGCCGTTTCACGCCTCGGAATAACCCCTTGGTCGGTCAGCCGTGTTATCGCCTGCTCCATAGTTTGCATCCCCTGGGCGACGCCTGTTTGCATCATGGAGGTCATCTGCGCCACCTTGTCTTCACGGATAAGGTTAGCAATCGCAGGGGTGGCTTTCATAATTTCATACGCAGCGACCCGTCGGCCCTGGGTGTTTTTGACGAGCTGCTGCGATACTACCGCCTGCAAAGAGGCAGACAACATAGAGCGAACCAAGGGCTTATCACTACCTGGAAACACATCGATAATCCGGTCAACGCTTTTCGCCGCACTCGCGGTATGTAACGTGGCAAAGACTAAATGGCCCGTTTCTGCGGCCGTCAATGCTAAGCTTATTGTCTCTAAGTCTCGTAGCTCGCCGACCAGAATCACATCTGGATCCTCCCGTAAGGCCGAACGCAGCGCCTGTTGAAAGGATTGCGTATCACGATTCACTTCCCGCTGATTCACTAAGCTTTGTTGCGGCGAGTGAATGAACTCGATCGGATCTTCAATAGTAAGAATATGCTTTTGTTGATGACGATTAATATGATCAACCATCGCTGCCAACGTCGTTGATTTTCCCGATCCCGTCGGCCCAGTCACGAGTACCAGCCCCTGAGTGAGCGACGCGAGCTCTGTTAAGACAGAAGGCGCGTTTAACACTTCTAAGGTTGGCAGCGCCTCTGGGATAACCCGAAACACCGCCGCGCACCCATGTTGCTGATGAAAAGCGTTCACCCGAAACCGGCCAACCGAGGCCAGCTCAAACGAAAAATCCACCTCCCATTCGGTTACAAACGTTTGGCGTTGTTCGGGATTCATCACAGCGATAATCAATTGCTCGACCGCTTGATGATTGAGCGCAGGTAGACTGAGCTTGCGCACATCGCCATCTACCCGCACCATAGGCGGCACGCCCGCAGAAAGATGTAGATCTGACGCACGATGCTTTACACTAAAGGCCAATAGCTCAGTAATTTCCATTCATTTTCCTCGTAGAATCAGGTATGTGTAATATTAAGCAGAATATTGAACAGGTCAGGGAACAAATAGACCTCGCCACCCAAAAATGCGGCCGACCCGATCATTCGGTGCAGTTGCTTGCGGTGAGTAAAACAAAACCCGTCGAGGCGATCGCAGAGGCCGTGGCCGCAGGTCAAACCGCATTTGGCGAAAACTACGTGCAGGAAGGCGTTGAAAAAGTGGAGCACTTTGCCACACATGCCCCAAACACAAAGATTGAGTGGCACTTTATTGGTCCAATTCAGTCAAACAAAACGCGCTTGATCGCCAGCCACTTTGATTGGGTCCACTCAGTCGATCGGTTAAAAATTGCTAAACGTCTGAGTGAGCAACGTCCCGCGCATTTGCCGCCACTCAACGTTTTAGTACAAGTGAATACCAGCGGTGAGGCGTCTAAATCAGGCATAACACTGGATGAAGCCATGGATTTGATTGAATCAATGCGGGCTTTACCCAATCTCAGCGTGCGAGGATTCATGTCGATCCCTCAACCGGAAACAGATTATCAGCGCCAATGTGCCGCGTTTGAGCCTTTAGCGACCGCGTTTGATTCGCTCCACGCACACACGCCGACTATTGATACCTTATCGATGGGTATGAGCGGTGATATGGCAGCTGCCATTGCATGTGGCAGTACCATGGTAAGAATCGGCACCGCCGTTTTTGGTGCACGTGATTATCGCTAACGACACCTACACAGAATGATGAGAACAACAGGAACCGAATACATGGAACATCGCCCTCTCACCTTTATTGGGGCTGGCAACATGGCTCGATCCATCATTGCCGGACTCGTGGATGCAGGATATCCCGCCTCAGCCATTACAGCCGCGTCACCCAGCGCGCATCCTAACGATGTGCTGACAACGCAATACGGGATCCAAACCACCACAAACAACCTTCTTGCTTGCCAACAAGCGGAAGTGATCGTTTTAGCGGTAAAACCCCAATTAATGGCAAAAGTATTAAGCGACTTGCCAGCGGTCGATTGGTCGTCGAAAATGGTGATCTCAATAGCCGCTGGCATCAATGTTGCCCGTCTTAATCAAATGGCTGGTACGTCACTTAATCTGGTGCGCGTGATGCCGAATACGCCTTCGCTGGTGGGTAAAGGCATGAGCGGCCTGTACGCATCACCGGGTGTGACGACGGGTGATCAAGACTATGCCTCCGCGCTGATGAAAGCGGTGGGTGAAGTCTGCTGGGTCGATAATGAGGCGAGTATCAATGGTGTGATTGCGGCTGCAGGCAGTGCGCCGGCCTATTTTTTCCGCTTTATGGAAGCCATGCAGCAAGAAGCCATTCGCCAAGGTTTTACTGACCAGCAAGCAAGGGCGTTGGTACAACAAGCCGCACTGGGAGCGGCAGAAATGGTGGCCGCGAACCCAGACACCACGCTTGGAGAACTACGCGAGCAGGTGACTTCAAAAGGAGGAACCACCGCAGAAGCGTTGCAAGTATTCGAGCAGCACAATATTAGCGACATAGTCGCACAGGCCATGCAAGCGGCGGTGAGCCGTGCTGAGCAAATGGAACAAGAATTTTAATCACTAAGGCGACGATATGAATGCAATGACCTTTCTGATCAACACCGCGTTTGATCTTTACATCATGGTGGTGTTACTCCGTATATGGCTACAATGGTCTCGGGCCGATTTTTATAACCCGTTCTCTCAATTTGTGGTGAAGGCGACCCAGCCTGTTGTGGGTCCACTGCGCCGGATGGTTCCCGCGCTCGGTGGATTAGATCTCGCGACCGTCCTCTTTGCTTATCTGCTGATGGTCGCTAAATTTGTGGCACTGGATTTAGTCGCCGGCAATCCATTAGCAATGAGTTCAGGAATGTTCCTGTTTTCTGCCATTGCGCTGCTTAAAGCAGCCGGTAAACTGCTGTTTTGGGTGCTGATCCTACGTGCCATTCTCAGCTGGGTAAGCCAAGGCAATAACCCTGTAGAGCAAGTGTTCCATCAATTAACCGAGCCGGTTTGCGCCCCAGTGCGTCGCATCCTCCCTCCTATCGGTGGACTGGATCTCAGTATTTTGGTGATCTTTATCGGTCTGCAATTTATCAATATGTTAATTGGCGATATGGTCGGCCCAGTTTGGTACGCCCTATAAGGGATATGCGCCTCACCCTGACAAGGATCGGGCTGAGGCGCTCGTGCGTACTGGTTTCGGTATGCTCATGCGATCACAACAAGGAAAGATTATGCGTAACCTCATTGCTTTGATGATTAGCCTCTGTGGCATAGTCATGACCCCAGCTTGGGCGGGCCAGTTTAAAGAAATCGGCGAATTAGAGGTGCACTACAACACCTTATCAACGACGTTTTTAACCCCTGACATCGCCAAGCAATATGATATTACCCGCAGCGGCTATCGCGGGTTGGTTAATATCGCGGTTCTCGACACCATGCAGCTTGGAAAACCGGCGATTGCCGCCAAGGTCCAAGGCCAAGTCAAAAACTTGGTGGGTAACAGTCGAGAGCTAGATTTTACCGAGATCCGCGAAGGCGACGCGATTTATTACATTGCGACCTTTGCCGCTGATGATGAGGAAACCTATCAATTCCAGATTGATCTCAACGCAGCGGGCAATCGCAGTGCCTCCTTCGACTACAATTACACGTTTTACGTCGATACCCCTTAACAGGGTGACAAACACATAGGTAACCGACATGAATAAAGTTGTGCTGGCAACCGGCAATGCAGGCAAAGTAAAAGAAATGGCCGGGCTACTCGGCGAATTTGGTTTTGAGGTTCTGCCGCAAAGTGATTTTGCGGTGACAGAAGCTGACGAAACAGGGACCACTTTTATTGAAAATGCCATCATTAAAGCCCGCCACGCGGCGAAACTGACCGGGCTTCCAGCCATCGCCGATGATTCAGGCCTTGAGGTGGATGCGCTAAAAGGCGCACCTGGCGTCTATTCAGCTCGCTATGCTGGCGATAACGCCAATGATGCCGATAATGTCGCCAAGCTACTCGACGCAATGCATGATACTGATACCCATGCACGCCAAGCACGTTTTCATTGCGTATTGGTGTACATGCGCCACGCGAATGATCCGACGCCATTGGTCTGTCATGGCGTTTGGGAAGGTCAAATTGCCCATGCACCACAAGGTGACAACGGCTTTGGCTACGATCCAGTATTTTTGCCCCATGATCAGCAATGCACCGCTGCCGAAATGCCTGCGTCAGAGAAAAAACAACGCTCACATCGCGGTCAAGCCCTCAACGCCCTATTTCAAGCCTTAAAAGCGTCGCAATAACCCATGATCCCATTAAGTTTGTATGTACACATCCCGTGGTGTGTACAAAAATGCCCGTATTGTGACTTTAACTCACACACGCAAAAAGGCGCGATCCCAGAAGACGATTATATCGATGCGTTGCTCGACGATCTCGACACCGACCTGGCCGCTTATCCCTCAATAGTCACGCGTCCACTGCACTCTATTTTTATCGGTGGCGGCACACCCAGCCTGATGTCGCCCGCTCAGATTGAGCGTTTGCTCGCCGGGATCAATGCGCGACTGACCCCGAGTAACAATATGGAAGTCACCATGGAGGCCAACCCGGGCACCGTCGAGGCCGATAAATTTATTGGCTATCGCCAAGCGGGCGTGACTCGTATATCCATTGGCGTACAAAGCTTTTCTGCCGATAAGCTTACCCGGCTAGGCCGTATTCATGGCCCTGGTGAGGCAGAACGGGCAGCTCACCTTGCCCACCAAGCGAGACTGACGAGTTTTAATCTCGATCTGATGCATGGTTTACCCGATCAATCAGAACAAGAAGCACTCAGCGATTTGGAGCAAGCCATTGCACTGAAGCCGCCGCATATTTCTTGGTATCAACTGACTATCGAGCCTAATACTCAGTTTTACTCTAAGCCGCCCACCCTGCCAGAAGAAGACACCTTGTGGGACATTTTTGATCAAGGCCATCAACGACTGACCGATGCGGGATATATTCAGTACGAGACCTCCGCCTATAGCCTGCCAGGCCACCAATGTGCACATAACCTCAACTACTGGCGTTTTGGGGATTATTTAGGAATTGGCTGCGGCGCACATGGCAAACTGACCTTGCTAGAGGATGACCAACCTCGTTTACTTCGTACCGTCAAAGTGAAACACCCGCGTGGCTACCTCGATCCAGACAAAGCCTACCTCACCGACAGCCAGTGGGTAAAACATACCGATCTTGCGTTTGAGTTTTTTATGAACCGTTTTCGCTTGCTCGAGCCCTGCCCCAAAGCTGATTTTGTCAGTCACACAGGGCTATCGCTGTCACATCTCGCCGCGCCTATCTCTCAAGCTTCTGAGCAAGGCTTAATCACAGAAACAAACACCCATTGGCAAATCACGCCAAAAGGTAAATTATTTCTCAATGATCTGCTGGCCATTTTTTTAGCTGACTAATGCAACAAACGATGTGTTAAGGTGCCTATAAATTAGGCGCCGGAACATAAGGCGAGCCCTATCATTCAACAAGCTAAAAAGGATATCTCTGTGACTCCGTCATTTCGCGTCGAGCCCAAGCATTGGACCTTAATTGCGGCCCTTATTATCGCCGTTTACGCCTGTTACCTTTTGATCGAGCCCTATATTGGTGCGATTGTGCTCGCCTTTATCGTGTCGTTGCTGTTCTTCCCCGTCCATAAACGCATCGAAGAAAAGATTGGTCAGCGACCCAATACTGCATCGGTCTTATCTTGCATTCTGATCACCTTTATCATCTTTATTCCACTCACTGTCGTGGCGGGTGCGATCATCGATCAAGGTGTAAGCTTTTTCACTCGTAGCTATGAATGGCTTAATAACGGCGGGGCCAGGCAACTGATCAATAACCCGCAGATACAATCAGCCTTACACTTTGTCAATCAGTGGCTACCGTTTGATGTCATCGACCCTCAAGAGACGGTTAAAAAACTGGCCGCGTGGATGTCCTCTTTTAGCGGTCAAATGCTTGAGTTCAGCTCTGGGGTACTGGGCGATGTCACTAACTTTTTTATCACCTTTATGCTGATGTTATTTGTGCTGTTCTTTTTACTGCGCGATCACGACAACATTATCCAAACACTGCGTCATGTTATCCCTTTGTCACGTAGCCAAGAAGACCAACTGCTTGATGAAGTGGAGAAAGTCGCCAAATCGGCTGTTCTCGGTTCATTCCTCACTGCTTTAGCACAAGGTGCTGCAGGCGGCCTAGCGATGTGGGCGGTAGGCTTACCGGCCCTTTTTTGGGGCACCATGATGGCCTTTGCCTCTTTTATTCCTGTGATAGGGACAGCACTTATCTGGTTACCAACAGTGCTATATCTCGCAGTAATCGGTGACTGGCAGTGGGCGCTCGCGCTTTTAGTATGGAGCGTTGTGGTTGTGGGCTCCATTGATAATCTGCTTCGCCCTTTTTTGATGCAGGGAAACTCTGGCATGAACACCCTGCTTATCTTTTTCTCATTGTTGGGCGGTTTGCACCTCTTTGGCTTAATGGGGTTAATTTACGGTCCGATTATTTTCTCATTAACATTGGTGTTATTCCGGATGTATGAGCTCGAGTTTGCACACTTCCTTGATCGCCAAGACAACGCCTAACCCGTTAAAGATTGGCCTGGTGCGTGCTTTGTGGGAAAATTCGACTCCCGACGCGCCAGGTTATTTCGGTGCGCTTTATTACCGTCGATAATGCAAAGAGAACAATCATGACCCTCACGGCCCCCAGTGAAATTGCTCAGCGTCACCTTCCGTTGTTTGATAATAAACACCTGCTGTTGGCAGGAGAGCTCGAAGATGACTTTGTCCAACAATTATCGCAACGTGCCGCAAGCGTCACTGTCTTTACGACGCATCACGGTTTCGCCACACGCCAGAAAAAAGCGTCGATTACTGTTCATGCAGGCGCGACGCTCGATATCGATCATCCCATCGATCTGGTCTTATTTTATTGGCCTAAAGCAAAAGCAGAAGCTGATTACTTACTCGCAATGTTGACACACGCATTGGGGAAAGAGGTTGATTGGATGGTAGTGGGTGAAAACCGTAGTGGCATCAAAAGCATTGAAAAACGCTTCGCTCCCTACGGGTCTATTAGCAAATACGATGCTGCGCGGCGCTGCAGTATGTATTACGGCACCTGCCACACCCCTGCGAGCTCTTTTTCGTTGGAAGCGTGGTTTACTGACTACCCATTAACCCTCGGCGAGACGTCACTGACCATTCGTGCGTTACCCGGCGTATTTAGCCAAAAAAGTTTAGATGACGGTACCGAGTTGTTGCTTCGTCATCTTCCGTCGATCAAAGGAAACGTATTAGACGTAGGTTGCGGCGCAGGCGTGATAGGTAGCTATATCCTTGCTACTTATCCTGATTGCCAAGTGACGCTTGTGGATGTTAATTACCTCGCCATTGCATCAAGCAAAGCCACACTTGCCGCCAACGGCTTAGATGGGCAAGTTTTACCTTCAGATATGCTTGATGGTGTTGAGGCGACATTTAATACTATCATTAGTAATCCCCCTTTCCATGATGGACTGGATACACGCTACTCACCAACCGAGTCTTTGTTACGTAACGTCCCCTCTCACCTCTCCAAAGGTGGCCAGCTCATTGTGGTGGCCAATAGTTTCTTACGCTATCCGCCGATAATTAAAGACAGTCTCGGACAGTGTGAATCGATCGCCAAGACTCGACGCTTCGCGGTCTATCACGCATATAAAACACGTGAGTAAGATCAGAGCAACGGGTTACCTTTAGCAGCTTTATTATCACCACATTTATCATCGCTAAAGTCTGCATTGAAGACTCATTACAACAAAAAGCCCTGACCGTCAGGCCAGGGCTCTATTGGTTTTTCATCAAAGATTAAATATACAAAAAAGCCCCGACCGTTAGGTCAGGGCTTCGTATTTCTACTCATCAAAGTCTTACGCATATTCGCTTTGATGATTAAATGTTTGCTAACTAAAGCCCAATATTAAGCTCTAATTAGATTATCTTGTTTGATGCGATGAGGATTTTGAATCGAGACGCGCAGTGTATG